>NZ_JBHUPT010000056.1:0-57434 GCF_049056525.1 Leisingera coralii
CACCAACGGTCAGTAGAGGACCAAACCCTGAACAGGGCGAACTAATAACCGCGGACTCTGCGGGGAGCACGTCAGGGCCCAGTTGTACCCGCTTGGGGAATTGACCGGCCTTCTCCAGCCGCGCGACGTGTTGCGGCGAGTAGAGAACCAACTCCTTGAGTTGGCGCTTTGAAAGAATCCTCATCACGATGTCTCCATGACTGAAGAGCATCGCGATGCCCCAGGTTACGACGATACCTAGGCGAAATCAGGATAGGAGAGCTCGAGACACTTGGCCAGATGTCTTGGCAGCACTACCCGCAACGTAGTTTCAAGGGTGGACCATTCGGTGGACCCTGAATGGGTCATCCCGAAGATTCCTTAATTGCTAATCACTTATAGTGGTGATTGGTGCGGTCGAGATGCACCGAATCCACCACGACGGGGCTTGATAAGAACCGAGATTAACCCAAGTATTTTAACGCCCTACGCGTCTCAATGCCGAGACGAACCGATGGGTGACGATGCAAAACGAGCCCTCGTCTGTGGGGCAAACTGTGGGGTAGATATGGCGCTCACGGCAGCCAAACTTAAGACGGCGAAACCTGGAATATATCAGGACGGCAATGGCCTGATGATTGCCCGGACGGAAAACGGAGGCCGGTGGACCTACCGCTACAGCTTTGCGGGCCGCCGCCGCGATATGGGGCTGGGGTCGTACCCGACCGTAACACTTGCGGATGCCCGCCAACTGCGGGACCGCTGGAAAACCATCCTGGCCGCAGGGGAGGACCCCATCGACGTCCGAAGGGCCCAAGAAGCCGCGAAGGCAGCAGAGCGGGAGCGAGATGACCCGACCTTCCAAAAGCTGGCCGAGAAGGTGCTGGAGGCCCGGAAAGCCCGCCTCCGCGGTGAAGGGACCCGTGGGCGCTGGATGTCGCCTCTGGCCACGCACCTATTCCCCGTGATTGGCAAGAAACGAGGATCAGAACTTACAGCCCAGGACATGGCAGACGCGCTGCGCCCAATCTGGGGCACAAAACATCCCACCGCAGAAAAAGCTGCACAGCGTTCGCGCCTGATCCTAAGAGAGGGAAAGTTCATGGGCTATCCCGTCGATCCCATTATCGTAGACCAAGCCTCTCGAATGCTCGGGGAGGTCGTTCACATCACCGAGCACATTCCCTCCACCCCATGGCAGGACATCCCCAGCTTGTACGCCCGGCTGCCGGACACAAACGCAGGCCAGTGCCTGCGCTTCATGATATTGACCCTCGTGCGCTTGGATGGCTGCTCCGGCGCCCGCTTCGACGAGTTCAATGATGATCTCTGGACCGTCCCCAAGTACCGCATCAAAGGCGCTGAGGGAAAAGTCCGGGACTTTCGTGTCCCCTTGTCCCGCGCTGCGGTGGCCCTGGTGGCCGACCAAGCAGAGTACTTTGATGATTTCCTTTTCCCAGGCCTCCGGGGCAAGACAATCACCAGCCGTGCACTAGAGAAGAGCCTGGACGCCCTGAATGAGGCAGGAAGGCCTCACGGTTTCCGGTCAAGCTTCCGGGACTGGGTGAGAGACACTGATGCTTGCGCTTGGGAAGTGGCGGAAACCGTACTCGACCACAAAATAGGGAGTACAGTGGAACGTAGCTACGCCCGGTCTGATCTTTTGGAGCGCCGCCGCCCCGTGATGGAGGCATGGGCCGCTTACGTTACCGGCGGACATACCACTGAAGATCAAAAAGGATGATGCGGATGCAAGAGGAAGGGTACGTATTCGTGCAAGTCACCCGGACCTACTTGCTCACTGCTCAGCAAGCCAAAAAGGCGGTTCGCGTGGCACGCGCCCTAAGCGCAGAGGAAATTCACTATTCGAGCGATCCTGACGGGACACAGTTTGAAATTCAGGGAAACGACTACCTGATGCCAAACGGACGTCCGGATCCTGCCGCTGCGATCGCCGATATGCCTAGCCTAACAGAGGCGATCGAGGTCGAGGAAACCAGCGTCTCGTCCAAAATTCTATCAAATGAAGAGGTTATGGAAGTTACCCAGCTTTGGCCCGAAAACTGGCGAGAGAACCGCTTGGGGCCAGACGCCGACGACTAAGCTCTGGATCCATTGATTTACTTGCAGTCACCGCGAAGTACTGCCTCAAGCGCCTGAACTTCAGGAGGTGTAATGAGCAAATTCTATTTACTATGGTTGACCCAGGAGTAGATGGCGCGGTTGAGGCTTTGCTTTCCCACGAGCAATGGCAAGCCGAGCGTCGATGACAGACGCGTCCTCAGCGGGATTATCTTTGGCAATCGAAGTGGGTCGCGCTGGTCCGATCCCCAAAGGAGCAAGGACCTCCCAAGCCCCTTCCAATCGGTGGAAGCGATGGAAGGTAAAGGGCATCTTTGCCCGAACCATGAGGGAACTGGCCGCCGAGCACTCGGATCGCAAGCCGATCAAAATTGAAGCGGCCTATCCTATCACCTTGCAGGCCTGCGAAACGCTGCCGAGCTGCCTGGCAAGTTCCAGCAGCCCCAGCTTCGGCTTGATGATCTTCTCCTTAATACTCGTCATTGATCGACACTCCATGCTTGCGCTCCAGAAAAACAGAAATATCAGATCAAGTCGCGTGTTCTACACGTTATGACAGTTTCCTGAATGTGTTCTTAACGGCCATAGCACTCGACACCACCGTCAACTTTTAGCTCTGAAATTCAATGAGCCTGGAGCCCAGGGCACGCGCTGAAGGAACGTCGGGTCGGGCTGAATATTCAAAGTGATCTGCCTCGGGGTTTCCCAAGGTGAGCAGGAAACCCTACATCCGGGCATCGGGGTTGGCCAGTTGCATTGGTTGTTATCCCTGCGTGGACGGGGGCCGGACCTGATGAGGCAGACTGCATGATTGTGAACTTTGGGCGGACCACTCGCCACTCTCAATAGCGATAAAGCGGGCTATCATGGTTTTTGCATCTTCGCTTCTGCTAGATCGGTAACCATCTTGCGCACCAAATCCCTCTGATCAGCAGATAGCTGTAAGAAATCCTCGATGAACTGCAAGTCGCTTGAGGCGTTGGTGTCAATTATCAGCATGTAATGCTCCATGACGAGAGCATTTCAAAGCCTTAATATCAAACGCTCATTTAGGCCCCGTTTCCTGTTTTCGAGCGCGGAGCAATATGATTTGGCGATACCTGCGGGTTCGTACACATCCTGCTGTGTGAGCCCCCTCGCCAGTCTTATTATTTTTTAGTTTGTCGGCATGGTATCCGTATAGCGGAGTAATTCCCGCCTCGAAATTCCTTTATAGATAACTTATGTGTTGCGGGAGACCCAAGCGTGGGCGGGAGGCGGAACCCTGACAAGGCAGGTAATCCCCGCACAGCCAGGGATTAGCTTCACCCCCACTAAACCTTGCGGTTTACTCCCAGGTGATCCCCGCGTGTGCGGGGAACGGGCGGACACCGCTGGCAAGACCTACAACAACGACGGGTGATACCCGCGCAGGCGGGGAACGGTCATCGCGCAGCACCGTCATGCCGATCAGATCCGGGTGATCCCCGCGCAGGCGGGGAACGGGTCCAATCCAGCCGGAAACCTGATGTTCCACGCGGGTGATCCCCGCGCAGGCGGGGAACGGGCGTGCCAAGAAGGCAAAACACCGCCTTGCGACGGGTGATCCCCGCGCAGGCGGGGAACGGATGAAGCCCGACCCGCTGGGCCTGTCCGGGTTCGGGTGATCCCCGCGCAGGCGGGGAACGGGCCCAGTCCCTCACCGGGGTTTCGCGGAACGTCGGGTGATCCCCGCGCAGGCGGGGAACGGGAGGTGCGCCAGGTTGGTGTAAGGCCGTGTCACGGGTGATCCCCGCGCAGGCGGGGAACGGGTCACCTGTAGATGTTACCCTCTTCGCAATGCCGGGTGATCCCCGCGCAGGCGGGGAACGGCCGACCCAAACAAGACCCACCCTATCGCCGCGCGGGTGATCCCCGCGCAGGCGGGGAACGGCCGACCCAAACAAGACCCACCCTATCGCCGCGCGGGTGATCCCCGCGCAGGCGGGGAACGGAGGAGATGACCCCCACTCAGGTTACTGCAGCGCGGGTGATCCCCGCGCAGGCGGGGAACGGTCCATCAGCGCCTTGCCGATCACGCTGTTGGCCGGGTGATCCCCGCGCAGGCGGGGAACGGACCCATGCAAAAGGCCGGATCGTCTCGGCGGTCGGGTGATCCCCGCGCAGGCGGGGAACGGCCAAGCCCGAAAATGATCAGCATCCCGCCGATCGGGTGATCCCCGCGCAGGCGGGGAACGGCATCATGATCGAATTCAAGACACGGCAAATCACGGGTGATCCCCGCGCAGGCGGGGAACGGGCCGAGGCATCCACGGCAAAGGCCACAACCGGCGGGTGATCCCCGCGCAGGCGGGGAACGGGGCAACCAGAGATGGACCCCTGTTCGAAATGACGGGTGATCCCCGCGCAGGCGGGGAACGGGCTATCTCTATGCTTTGGACGCTGTGTGGTGCCGGGTGATCCCCGCGCAGGCGGGGAACGGTCAACCCTGAAGATCTGGAATTCGCCAATGCGCGGGTGATCCCCGCGCAGGCGGGGAACGGGTCCCGCAAAACAGATAGGCGTAGGATTTCACCGGGTGATCCCCGCGCAGGCGGGGAACGGATTTTTTCAGGGTCCAGGCCCAGCACGTCCAGCGGGTGATCCCCGCGCAGGCGGGGAACGGGCCCATCAGGACCGGTCGGAGTAGGGTCTCAACGGGTGATCCCCGCGCAGGCGGGGAACGGATTTTTTCAGGGTCCAGGCCCAGCACGTCCAGCGGGTGATCCCCGCGCAGGCGGGGAACGGGGCAATCTCCACGATTTCCGGGATTGCCTCGTCGGGTGATCCCCGCGCAGGCGGGGAACGGGATGAGCGAAGTTGTGATGGAACTTCTGTCCACGGGTGATCCCCGCGCAGGCGGGGAACGGACGCGCACATCTGGATCCTCGATCCCCTGCACCGGGTGATCCCCGCGCAGGCGGGGAACGGGAAGGTAAGTAATGGCTGAGGGAGAGTATCAGCGGGTGATCCCCGCGCAGGCGGGGAACGGACCAGCAGGGACGCACCAGAACCGGGGGACGGCGGGTGATCCCCGCGCAGGCGGGGAACGGGGCTTCTTCCAACCAGCCGTTGCGCCGGGCGGCGGGTGATCCCCGCGCAGGCGGGGAACGGTCCGTCGTAGTACTTCCGGATGACCTCGATGGCGGGTGATCCCCGCGCAGGCGGGGAACGGGATAGTCGCATTCCCGTCGCCCCGGATCTCAACGGGTGATCCCCGCGCAGGCGGGGAACGGGAGAGAGCCCTAGCCAAGAGAAACCGTGTGATCGGGTGATCCCCGCGCAGGCGGGGAACGGTAGGCCCCGAAATCATCCCGCAGGTATTTGCCCGGGTGATCCCCGCGCAGGCGGGGAACGGGCTGTCACCTGGCATCACCTGCCCCTTTCATTCGGGTGATCCCCGCGCAGGCGGGGAACGGGGGGCCGTTTTACGGACGCCATCGCCAAGCGACGGGTGATCCCCGCGCAGGCGGGGAACGGCGCCCTGGGCGATGCCGCTCACATCCGCGCCCCGGGTGATCCCCGCGCAGGCGGGGAACGGGTCTCGGGGATCTCGGTGCCGTCCTTCCACGCCGGGTGATCCCCGCGCAGGCGGGGAACGGGAACACGCCATTACCTACACGCTGTCGAACGACGGGTGATCCCCGCGCAGGCGGGGACCGGGCCTCAAGTTCGAGGCGCTGTTTTTCTTTCGCCGGATGATCCCCGCGCAGGCGGGGAACGGCTCCGAGGCGCCGCCCATTCGCAACCCATGATCGGGTGATCCCCGCGCAGGCGGGGACCGGGCCTCAAGTTCGAGGCGCTGTTTTTCTTTCGCCGGATGATCCCCGCGCAGGCGGGGAACGGCTCCGAGGCGCCGCCCATTCGCAACCCATGATCGGGTGATCCCCGCGCAGGCGGGGACCGGGCCTCAAGTTCGAGGCGCTGTTTTTCTTTCGCCGGGTGATCCCCGCGCAGGCGGGGAACGGGCCATAGGTGCCGCTCATCAGCAACCCCTGCTCGGGTGATCCCCGCGCAGGCGGGGAACGGTCCGTGCGCAGGGCAAAGAGGGTGCAGGCGGTCGGGTGATCCCCGCGCAGGCGGGGAACGGGCTGCCATTTCAGCCTTGCCAGTGCCATCCGGCGGGTGATCCCCGCGCAGGCGGGGAACGGCGCTGCGCAACGGCCAGCTTGTCGCTCACGGCCGGGTGATCCCCGCGCAGGCGGGGAACGGTTCCAGGGCTACTGGTCGGACAGCCCGAACAGCGGGTGATCCCCGCGCAGGCGGGGAACGGGCGGCTACGGCTACCACAAGGAGTCGGCCGCTCGGGTGATCCCCGCGCAGGCGGGGAACGGGGCCCCTGCTGCCCCAACGGTTGCGGCGCTCACGGGTGATCCCCGCGCAGGCGGGGAACGGGCCGCCATCGGCCGGCCGACGTCCTGGTTGATCGGGTGATCCCCGCGCAGGCGGGGAACGGGGTCTGCGCGGTTGCAACTGCGTCAGATACGACGGGTGATCCCCGCGCAGGCGGGGAACGGGGGACCGTGAATGCTTGATGTATCTGACCAACCGGGTGATCCCCGCGCAGGCGGGGAACGGCCGTCAGCGCCGCAGAGGCGGGCCAGCAGAACCGGGTGATCCCCGCGCAGGCGGGGAACGGTTCGCAAGCGTGATATCACCTCCGGTCAGCGTCGGGTGATCCCCGCGCAGGCGGGGAACGGCCGAAGGGCTTCTGCCTGCAATCCATCAATACCGGGTGATCCCCGCGCAGGCGGGGAACGGGAGGCCGGTAACATGTGGGGGCTGGAGCATACCGGGTGATCCCCGCGCAGGCGGGGAACGGAACACCATCACCGACGCGGGTACTGCATCCGGCGGGTGATCCCCGCGCAGGCGGGGAACGGGAGCGCGACACGGACGGAAACCTCTCCGGATCCGGGTGATCCCCGCGCAGGCGGGGAACGGGTCGCTCAGCTTCTTCTGCGGCCTGTTCTTCGCGGGTGATCCCCGCGCAGGCGGGGAACGGTCGCCCAGGCGAAAGGGGTTCAAATGTGCGACCGGGTGATCCCCGCGCAGGCGGGGAACGGGGCAAGCCAATGACTAAAACACGCGCAACCATCGGGTGATCCCCGCGCAGGCGGGGAACGGTCGGGTCAATCAGCGGGAAACTCGCCTGAGCGCGGGTGATCCCCGCGCAGGCGGGGAACGGCGGAGGTCTGTGCCCATGCAGACGAGTAAAGTCATGCAATCCCCGCACAGGCTGTGAACGGTCCAGATAGTTGACAAGACCGTCGTCCCCCACCGGGTGATCCCCGCGCAGGCGGGGAACGGCGCCTCGATGTGCCCCTGCAGGCGTGTGAGGTCGGGTGATCCCCGCGCAGGCGGGGAACGGCCCTGCAGTCATGACACCTCCAGGCGTGATTTCGGGTGATCCCCGCGCAGGCGGGGAACGGGATATCACGCTTGCGAATGCGTATACATTCACCGGGTGATCCCCGCGCAGGCGGGGAACGGGAAGGAAAAATTGCCGAATGGGCGCTTGCTGACGGGTGATCCCCGCGCAGGCGGGGAACGGGAGATTGCGGGGCTGTCATTGCTAACAGTCACCGGGTGATCCCCGCGCAGGCGGGGAACGGCGTCTTGATGTGCCCCTGCAGGCGGGTGAGGTCGGGTGATCCCCGCGCAGGCGGGGAACGGTCCACCATTGCCGATCGGCGGCGCTTGCATACCGGGTGATCCCCGCGCAGGCGGGGAACGGGAGATTGCGGGGCTGTCATTGCTAACAGTCAACGGGTGATCCCCGCGCAGGCGGGGAACGGTCCACCATTGCCGATCGGCGGCGCTTGCATACCGGGTGATCCCCGCGCAGGCGGGGAACGGGAAATGCCGCTGCTGGTCTTGTTCCCGCCGCCCGGGTGATCCCCGCGCAGGCGGGGAACGGTCCACCATTGCCGATCGGCGGCGCTTGCATACCGGGTGATCCCCGCGCAGGCGGGGAACGGCTGAGGTTCTTCACCTTGTCGTTGACGATGAACGGGTGATCCCCGCGCAGGCGGGGAACGGTTTCTTCAAATCATCAGAGATCGCATTCCTTTCGGGTGATCCCCGCGCAGGCGGGGAACGGTGGCGGGCTGGAGACGTTCCCTACAGCCACCTCGGGTGATCCCCGCGCAGGCGGGGAACGGGGGCGTCTGCGTCTGCTGACTTTGGAACCACGCGGGTGATCCCCGCGCAGGCGGGGAACGGTCTTCGCGGAAACCATTAATCTAAAGGTGTTTTTCAATTGTCAAAGAGCGTACCGGATTTTTTACCGTTTCAGGGCAATTTACTTCGTGCTTTGCGGCAGAAACCGGACCAGTTTCAATCCGTCGAAATCCTCCGGCATGCGGCGGTTCCAGCCTGCGGTGGCGAAATCGAAACCCTGGTCATCCGGCGTGCGCCAGACCATGACCGCGTCGCCCTCCTCAAGACCGCCGAGAACCTGGTCCCAGATCCGCTCGCGGGTTCGGGCCGAGTAGTCGCCGACATAGACCCCGGCGCGGATTTCCAGCAGCCAGGCAGCAAGCCGTCCACGCAGCCTTGGCGGGGCGCGGCTAACCACGATGACCATCATCACCGCTTCCTTCCTCATCCTTGAAAGCGGGCCCAATGGCATCCGGCGACGCCTCCGGCTTGGGCAGCGCGCCAACGGAAAGAACCTCCTCGATTTGGGGAATGATCTTTGCCAGCAGCCCGGACCGACGGAAAGCATCGCGGCAGGCCAGCCTGACGGCACGGTCCGGTGCCATATCGAGCTTGCCTTTCGCCGCCTGCGCTGCGACACGGAAGGCCTCCGGAACCACGGTCTGCAGCTTCCACAGGTCGGCGATGTCGTAGACAAAGCTCAGCGGTTTTCCGGTGTGCAGAAAGCCGATCGCCGGAGCGTACCCGGCGGCCAGCACTGCAGCTTCGGTTAGACCATGCAGGCACGCGGTGGCAGCCGAAAGGCAGCGGTTGGGTACGTCCCCGGCCTCCCAGTCTTTCGGATCATATTTCCGGCGCTTCCAGACAACGCCGTATTTCTGAGCCAGAAGAACATAGCTTTCCCGTACGCGGACGCCCTCGATGCCGCGCAGCTGATCAATTGAACGGCGTTCCGGCGCAGTCTCGCCGAAGCGGATTTCGTACATTCGGCGAACGATACGCAGGCGGGCAGCTTCATCTAGAGCCAGCCTTGCTTGCCACAAGAGCTTGTCCGAGCGCGCCCCGCCGGGCTGTCCAGCCGAATAAAGCCGAACCCCTCCCTCGCCAACCCAAGTTAGCAAGGTACCAGTGCGAGCAGCCAGGGCGACAGCGGCATGGCTGATTCGGGCGCCCGGCTCCAGCATCAACCCCGCCAGGCCGCCGACCGGAATCTGGGTGACGGTACCATCAGAGTTGACGGCACAGAATGCTCCGTCTCGCACATCAAGCTGGGCGCGCCCCACAAATACCAGTTGCGCCCGGTCCTTAAGCGGGATCGGGCGCGGCGGCGGCAGGCCGGGGGAAACCGCCATGTCAGGTGCGCCGGATCAGCATGAGTCCGCAACCAAAACCCTTGGCCCGCCCGAACCCCTGTGCCAGCTTGGTGATGAAGGCCTGGGGGTCAGTAACCGTGATGTGGCCGGTAAGGTCGAGGATACCAAACCGTGGGGCCCCTAGCCGCCTGCCGCGGTGGCCGGGCAAGTTCAGGGTGGTGTAGTCCTGCACTTCGACATTATCGGCGGCAAAGCCCGCCCTCACCGCCTGCCCTTCCATCCAGTCCTGCGCCGCCTCTTGCGCAAGCACCATGCGCGTGGCGCTGCGCTCCCCCTTCGGAACACCGTGCAGGAGGTTCATCACTACATCGACGCGTTTACGCTTTTCGCCGCGCAGGTCCTTGGTTGCATTCGCCCGAAGCAGGAACGAGAGCCGGTCGCCCACGCGCAAGTCAGGTGCCAGCGCGCGCACCTCCGGGGGCTCGAAGAACGGGCTGTCTAGGGGCGGATTTGGCGATTGAACCAGAAAACTGCCACGCCCCTCCTCGCGCCAGAGAAAATCGCGGGTAGCACCGGGGGCACCTGCGAAGGCGGACCAGAGAAGTCGGTGGTTGACATCAGCGCGTGCGCTCGCCTGCTTCGGGTCTAGCAACGCATTCACAGCAGCGACCTTGGGATCGCGCGTCAGGGTCAGGCGCGAAAGATACATCACGTTTTCACCTCATCAGCACTGATACGAGGATGGGCCACCGCGTAACGCCCCTGGCCGAAATGCCAGAGTGTCCGGTCTAGGGCGCGATCGTGGCGCGTCTCCAGCCTCGCAGGAGCGCCCAGATCAGTGCCTTCGTCAGCTATGATCATGTCCATTTCACGTGTGCCAATCCACGGAGGCAGCCGCAGATGGGACAAGGCAGCAGAGGGGGTGGAAGCCTCTACAATCTGCGGATCGAAGGGGGCCGAGAGAGGACAAGCCTTACGGCCCAGGAAGGTCTGGAACACCGGCGCCGCAAGCGCACTAGCCAGCTCCTGCAACCCTTCCCCCCAGACCGATACGCCGAAGACACAATCGGTCCGGTAGTCGCGGCTGGTCAATGTGGTGTTCACCTTCTGCCCCGCATCGCGCAGCGCCTGCGGGCGGGATTGCGGCCGTTTAACCGCTGCCGATGGCACTGTCTGAACCGTGTGATAGTCACGCAAAAGCGCGGACCTACCAAAGCTCGCGACAGCGACACCCAGCGCATCGAGGGCGGAAAAATCTGCATCCCTCCGAAGCCCCAGCGCAGCGCCCAGCGTGCCAAGTACGGTGGAGCGTCCCGGCAAGGTGAGGGATCCGCGCCGGTCATGGCCGCCGAACTCGCCCATGGCTCCGAAGGAAGCCACAAGCTGGAAGATCAGATACTCAGGCATCAGTTGCTTCGCCCTGAACCGAGGCTGCAGCGAAGGCAGCGATTTCCGCCAAGCTGCCTGTGCCTTCCGCAACATCCATCACCGCCATCTGGTCGAAACAGGCACCATAAGCGCGGTCGATCTTCGCGGCCATCGCCGTTAGCGCCTCAATGCTGGCCCTTTCATCGGCGGCGGCGGGCTTGTGGAAGGCGCCCGAGAGGTCACGCGGCTGCTGCTGACCGCGCTCAACCCGGATGAAGCCCGCCCGGGGATGATGCGCGTGGCTGTTCTGTTTGCCCTTCGGAGTAGCTGTGGCCAATGCCTGGGCCAGTGACTCCAGCCCCTTTGCGGCCAACGCCCGGTCCCCAGCCAAGTTTTCGACAAGAAGATCCACGTTCACGCAGGCATAGAGGTAATAGACGCCGGACCCGAAGCCATGCTCCCCGATGTGGCCCGCGCCCGCGTCTTCCTCGCGGGTCTTCAGATCGTCGACGGCAGAGAACCAGTCGTCCTGCGCCTGCGACCGGTGAGTGGTGAAGGCATGTGCCACCTGCACAGCGGCATCGCGGTTGTAGTCAGGGCTGTCGGCCAGCATGCGCCCGAACATCGCGATATCGACTGCCCCGTCGGCACGACGCAGGACCGCCTTCTTCAGATCCTTGTCTGTGGGCAGAGCTTCTCCGGCCACAGCCTTTGCCGCCAGCTCCCGGGCCAGCGTCCATTCCTCGGGCGAAATGAATGCCAGCGTGGTGGCATTGGTAGACCCCTTTTCGAGCTTGGAAAAGGCCTTTCCAATCCCAGCGGCGACCTCCTCCGCGTGCGCTTCTGCTATGCCCTGCCCAATCAGCTCAGTCTTCAGCTCCGTGGCAAGGCGTCGGGTGCGGGTGCCGGTGTGACCCGCTAGGTCTTGGGCGAAATAGCTGCTTTCCCGCACCGCGCGCTTAAGCGACTGAGAAGAAATCCGCAACCGCGGGCTTCCCCCGATCATAGCCTGTTTTGGCCGCCCCTGGTCATCCCGGTTCGGGTTTGAAAGCGGGTATGTGGTGAGCAGGTGGAATTGAACAAAGGTAGTCATTTGGGAAGATCCTCGGAAATTTCGTTCTGGGACGTTTCGCCACCGTAGTAGTCGAAGCACCAGCGGATTCGCGTGGTGTCGTTCCAGTTGATAAGGGCCTCGCCTAGGTGAGCGGGGTTGGCCGCATGCTGCGCCAAGGGCAAAGCACGCCGGATCGCCGTTTCCAGGTCGGCTCCATCAGACTGGATGAGGCGTTCAAAGCGCATCGGCGAAAGGGCGGGCGGATCACCCTGCCCCAGGCGGCGGGGAAGGCAATCGGCTGTGTAGTGGGGGACGTGCGCCAGTACTCGTGCCAGCCGGGCAACCCGGAGCCCATCCCGGAGTTTCAGACTCTGGGCCAGTCCATGGACTGCTGGCTCGCACAGCACGCTTACGTCATCGCCGCGGCGCAAGCGGGCGGACAGCGCTTTTTGACTACCTGTCTTGCGGTCGCCCAAAGCGGCGGACCACCAGCTAAGAATCAGCTGGCCGGGGCGTTTCTCCATATCAGGGCCACTCATGCGTCCGCTTTCTGCTTCTCGACGGTTTTCGAAACGGGTTGGGTCAGACTCAGCGTATTCCATAGCTTCTTCCCTTGCGTGCTGCGGCCGTGGACCAGCGCGGTCAGATTGCGGTGTGCCGCCACGATTCGGCCTGCCTGTTCAATCCGGCAATCAGCCATCCCCGGCACCGCCAGTTCCTGAAACTGCACAAGCGCCTGACGGCCGATGGCGGAGAGAAACTGCTTTGCGACTGTCTCGGCATCGAAATCTTCTTCCGCCAGCTCCGCCAGCGCCGCGGCGAAATCGCCTTCGGTAGCCGCCCAGAAGTGATCCAGCTGCGCTTCGCGAGCGCTGCCTTCGGCCAGCACCACCAGCAAAGCCTGCCGCATACCACCCGCTACCAGATTTGCACCTTCAATCAGCTGTTCGGCCGTAGACTGGGCGCGCGTATCGAAGGCCAGCAGGGGTAGTTCCGCCCAGAGAAAATCCTTGGGCTTCATGTTGTCCATCGCCCAACCGCCCGCGATCATCCGCTTGGCCTGCCTCTGATAACGCCCGAAAAAGGTCTGGATGCACTCGGCCCGCTGCCGCAGCCCGTCCTCCGCACGCGGGTCGGACAGCACGATTCCTACCCAATTTCGATAAGGCAACCGACCACTAGAGGGGTGCCGCGGCAAAAGCTCAGCTCCTTCCTTCATACAGTAGTAGGGGGAGAGCGGGTGCTGCCAGAGGCCGTAGTTTGTACCATAGGGGCGCTGGATGACCCCCGTGACCATCTCCTCCCCTACCAGCTGCAAGCGGCGGGGCATGCCGAAAAACGCTTCTACCGGATGTGCCTGCGAGGCGCCCACCGACTGACCCTTCTCCGACGTGCGGGTCGCTCGCATCCAGGGCAGATTGCCCACATTGGCGGGCTGACCGTAGGGTACATTCGCCCAAACCAAATCCCAGAGCCCGGTGCCTGGATCGGCCAGTGTCACCATCGGACCGCCGCCCCGCATCGAGGTTCGGTTGCCAGCTCCGCCGGAGGGCGCAAACTGTTGGAAGGCGTAGAGCGCCATGGCTGCCATCGGCAGATCCAAAACCGCATAGCGGTCGCGGTGTACCATCAGATCGGCGTTGTTACGGGCGGTATTGCCGCCAGCGGAGTCGATGAATAGAAGGTCTGGGCTGGAGGGCGTGCCCGGCAGCTCTTGCAGGTCTTGCAAGAAGCTCGGGCCTTCGCCGAGCAGGTTGAAAGCTTCGGCAAAAGTGCCCAACCGTGCCTTCAGCTTTGGAGCATCAGGGGGCGTACGCGCCCAATCCCGGACGTTGGTCGGCGGTGAAGCCATGTATACTAGGCCAATCAGCAACTCATAGCAGGCGAGGTTCAGGTCCGCCCGCGGCCAATCCGGCGCGGCGATCAATGGGTCTGCCATCTGGTAAGGCGCAATTGTCCGACGGCGTCCGTCGTTCAGTCGGACGGGAATCCACGCGTCTGAGATGAGATTGAGGGGCATAGAGGTAATAATCACCATAAGTTTAAGTTGCGCTATTGACGCTATTCTCAGCCCATACTTGCGTCAAGTCATGCAGCCAAGCGTGTTCAACTTCCGTTTGCTCCGACGAAGATTAGGCCCTTGGCAGGATCATAGGACAAGCCCTCGCAAATCTCGCCACTGCCCGCCAACGGGCAGACTGTAAGCTGCGCCTGCAGCCACTCTGGCCACTCTTGTTTGACCGCTGCGATCGCAGGAAGGGACTGATCCGGCAACGGTAACCGGTTGAGTCTGCGCGCTGACGCTGTAACTTCGGACATTTGGCGGGTGGTTGCATTCCAGCTTTCGCCAGCCAAGGGCACAAGCGCCTGCCCCACCTGCCGCGCCAGCACTAGCGCCCGTTGCGGCTGGCCCAGCCGGGTCGGAAAATCAGCATCTTCGGAGAACCCTTTGATATCCCTGTACGGTTTGTCCAGCGCAATGAGGTTTTGACGCGCGAGATCGGTCTGGGCGTAGCCCTGCGCTAGGCGCTCCTGTTCCGCCTGCACTAGCTGTTCAGGCAGCATGCCGCCTGAAAGACCCTCCTCGATCAGCTGTCGTAGACCTCTCGGCGCGTCGATCTGCCCGGCGTCAAATAGTGCCTTCGCTGCACGCCACTGGAGATCGACTGGATAGGTAAAGGCGCCGCGCTCCAGGATCCGGCTTAGCCATCGCGCATCCACAGCCTGATCCGGATCTGGAGACAAAACGTGCAGAACCGGTGCCGCGCACGGCCTAGTCGCCACGGGGCGCTTGTCCATGTGCCGCCACAAACGCCCCGCCCGCTGCACCAAAGCGGGGATTGGAGCAAGGTCGGAGACCATGACGTCAAAGTCGAGATCCAGAGAGCTTTCAACAACCTGCGTCGCCACTAGAACCCGACCCGGTCGCGCATCCCGCGCCTTGCCAAAAGTTTGCAGGGCCACCTGTTCATGCCGCATCCGGTCATGCAGGGCAAAGCGAGCATGCAGAAGATCCGCTGGAATGCCCTGCGCCCGCAGCTGCTCAACTGCACTTATTGCATCATCTACAGCGTTGCGCACCCATAGTGCGGCAGCGCCAAACTCGACTGCTTCCGCAAGCAGTTCCGCTGCCGCATTGGCCTTCGGTACCCGCCGGACTCGGACAGGCCCGCGCTGGCTGACAGCACAAATGCCGGTAATTTGGCCGTGTCCTGCTATGGTCAGCGCGGGATAAGCAGTGTCCATTGGCGCCTCTTGACCGTAGGCCCGGCAAAGGCGCGTGCGCAGCTCAACCGGCATCGTGGCGGTCATCAGAATGGCGGAACCGCCTGCGCGCCGGTGCAACTCTAGGAGGCGACAGACTTCCTCCGCCATGTATGGATCGCCCATTTCGTGGACCTCATCCACGACCAGAATCTTTTGACTTAAAGCGTAGTGCCGCAGCATCGCGTGTCGTACAGGCAGAGCCGACAAAAGCGCCTGGTCGATTGTCCCGACGCCAACATTAGCCAGCAATGCGCGGCGCCTGTCGTCGGCCAGCCACTCAGTGCAAGACGGCGAAGCCGGGTTGCGCTCCGGGCCGATCAGGGTTCGGAAGTCCTTAGACAAGCCCGCGCGTCCGTGCGCTAGGGACAGGCTCGGCGCGGTTTCAAAGAACCGTTCTACAAGCTCGGCGGCCCGGCTGAACATGGCGTTCGCCGTCGCCATCGTCGGCAAGGCAAAGAACAACCCCCTGCCCTTGCCCGCCCTCATCATCCGTTGCGCCAAGATCAACGCAGCCTCAGTCTTGCCGGACCCTGTCTCATCCTCGATCAGGGCCAAAACCTGACCGGGCGGCAGAGCAATATCCTGAGCGGCCAGCTGCATCGGGCGCAGTTCCCAGCTTTCCGGAACGACCCGCTTCTTCGATAATTCCGGAAAATCCAAACCGGCCTGGTGGATTGCGAAACGCGCCCTTTCGCGCGCCCCGGCAAGATATTCCTCAGCAGACGGTCCAGGCGTGACCGGCGGAAAAAACGCCTGGTTTGAGCCAATCCAATCCGCAACCGCAATCAGGCCGGGGAGCCACCATGTCTGTGCGACGAGTTCTTCATACGGTAAATCCAGCCTGGCCCCGGGCCAGAGATGCATGAGCACCTCAAGCGCAGCGGCCGCATCCCGTTCAGCTTCTTCCCCTGCGGCCGCGATCATCCGGTCAAAGTTTTCGCTAGTGGGAGGCCGCCCGTGGTGCCCGGCAATAGCAGCGTACAGATCGAACCGGTCATATACGTCATCGGCAAGCGGAGCCAACCGGGCATCGAAGTGCCGCAACCAAGCCTCTGTCACCTCCCAATGACGGCCAAAAGTCTGGGGTTGGCCCTCCCGCAGCATGTCGCGGAAGCTGTTGCTTATCTTTCCAAGATCATGCAAGGCCGCACAAAGCGTGTACACCGCCCGCTCTGGAGCTGGGGTTCCAGTTTGGGTAAGCAGGCACTCTGCGACCGCGCCTACATCGATCATGTGATAAAACGCTGGGTGCTCTATTGCGCCCTCACGGGAAGACTTCCCAGGCCACGTCAGATAATCCATCTTTCGCTTCAATTCTCTTTTTAACAATGCCTTAAAAAATTTGGCAAAATCGCCTCTGTGTCAAACAAAAACACGGCAACACACTCTACCGTCTTACACACCCGTCAGTGGAACCGCGGTCCAGCCACTGAAGTTTCAGCGGAATTTAGTGGCCTAACAATCACTTGCATCTGCCAGATGCTCTGCCCTCTGAAAACTGGACCGCAGGCCTTCTGGAGTGTGTTCAGTTTGAGGACTCGCTTAACTGCGCCAGGAACCTCTTCGTGCCCCCGAGCATCTATCGGCCACGGGGCAGCGGCGGTGTAGGTAGTGTAGGCATAAAGTTTGTATCGATTACTTTTTCGAGCGTTCTAGAAAAGGTTTGGAATTTACCTGCACCGCCTACACCAGCTCCGCTTTCAGCGTTTTCCGCCTCATGCCCCCCCGCGGCCTCTGCTTATCCCCCTGAAAACACGAAAAGATGTTGCGCGCCAAAATGAACCATTCCGGTGAATGTCAAAGAATTGCAACGCCAGTTCGCGCCACCATCTCCTTGACATCGCTCTCCAACAGAAAATGGAACAGATGTCTAAATCCCCCCTGATGACCCCCCGCGATACCGCCGAATTCCTTGGCATTTCGCTCCGCACCTTGGTCCGCTGGACCAAGGACCTCATCGGCCCGCCGCGCCTGCTGGTCGGCCGCACCGTGCGCTACCGCATCGATGCGCTGATTAAGTGGCTGGAAGAGCACGAAGCAAAGAACAGCGCCGCAGGCTTAAAGGACGGTCAGCAATGATGCTGGAATGGGCCTTGCGCTACGCGTCGAAGGGGTGGGCGGTCTTTCCGACCCACTCCATCATGAACGGCCATTGTACCTGCGGAAAGACAGACTGCTCCGCCCCAGGTAAACATCCCATCCACGCGGGCGGCTTCAAGAACGCAACCACCGACCCGGTCCAAATCAAGTTTCTCTTCAATCAGCAGAAACCGGTCAACATAGGGATCGCCACAGGCGCCCTCTCTGGCATCTTCGTCATCGACATCGACGTTGGCCCGAAAAAGAACGGGCTGACGGCCTTCCGAGAACTAGAAGCAAAATACGGCCCGGCGAACAAGGAAATGCTGGTTCAGACCGGCAGTGGCGGTTTGCACATCTACCGCCCGACGCAAGGCCGTGCCGTCCCCAGCAGTGCAAGCAAGATCGGCCCAAACATCGATGTGCGTGGCGAGGCCGGGTACGTGATTGCGCCGCCATCCCTGCACATCTCCGGAAACCAGTATATGTGGATAACTGAATGACCGCACACGAGGACAATGAGGATTGGCTCCTCAATTTAGCTGCCGCCCCGATCCAGCCAGAACTTACTCCCTTGGCCCGATATGAAGAGGGCCACCGGAGTAACGACTTTGCCTCGACCATAGGCTGGCTGGTCCGCAAAGGGCATTCCGAGTCTCACATCCTGACCATGGTGTTGGCATTAAACAAAGAGTTGCCACACCCCCTGCCAGAGCAGGAAGTAATTGGCATCGTTCGCAGCATATCGCGGTATCCACGCGGCGCGACCACGGAACTTGACGAAATAAATCTTTCTCGCGAGCTCGCTCGCCTACTCTCAGGCCGCGTCAGCTATACCACTACCCACGGCTGGCTTTATACCTTGGTTGACCGGTGGCAGTGCCAGAATGGCGAAGCCATTGTTCAGGAAGCGGTAAAACGTTTCCTAGAAAACATCGTTCAGGGAGTTCGCGCCAACACAGACCCTTCGCGTGGCGACGAGCATAAGTCAGTAAAGAAAATCCAGACGCGCACAAAGGTCAAGGCGCTGATGGAACTCATGCGCAGCGACCCGGTAATACTGCGGGACGGCAGTGATTTCGATGCCCGCCGCGACCTCCTGAATGTCCGCAATGGCACAATCGAGATAAATGAGGATGGTTTCACATTCCGCGAGCACCGGGCCGAAGACCTTCTGACCAAGATGGCGGATGTAGATTTTGACCTAAACGCACGGTGCCCAACATTCGACAAGGTTTTATCTGACGCACTTCCCGATGAGGAAGAAGCGGCCTTCTTTTTGCGGTTCCTGGGGTATTCAGTCAGCGGGCTTTTTGACCAGCAAATCCTCGGCATATTCTACGGTGCCGGAGCCAACGGAAAGTCTACTCTCGTCAACGAGATCCAAGCCTGCCTAGGAGACTATGCAGTCAACGTCGAAACATCGACCTTCACGGTTCAAAAGTTTTCCGGTGTTCGCAACGACCTTTCCCGCCTCAATGGTGCACGACTTGCGGTATCCAGCGAGCTCGGAATGGGTGAAATTCTCGACAGCTCCCTTATGAAGAAGCTGACCGGCGGCGACAAGATTACAGCTCGCTACCTTTACAAGGAGAACTTCGAATTCACCCCAACTGCCGTCCCCCTGTTTGTCACCAACGCCCTACCAGTGATCGACGGCGGTGACCCGGCGATGACGCGCCGCATCGTAGTTCTTGGTTTCAAGAACATCATCCCCCCCGAGAAGCGCGACCCTTCCCTACCCGGCAAGCTGCGCGCAGAACGCTCCGGCATCTTCAACCGCCTCCTCGAAGGCATGGTTGACTACATCCGGATGAAAGGAATCCGCCCGCCTGCGTCGATCACTCTCGCCACCAGTCAGTACGGCGAGAACAGCGACATGATTGGCCAGTTCCTTGGAGAGTGCACCACAGCTGATCCCAAAGCCACGGTTGGCGCGGGCGACCTCCTCTCAGAATACCGCTCCTGGGCAATGCAAAACGGCCTCAAGGGGCTGTCCGGTCCTCAGTTCAAAGCCGCTCTGGAGAAGCGTCCGGGGCTGATAAACAAACGGACAAAAGCCGGAATTCTCTGGGTCGGGCTCGCCCTAAAAGGCTCGGTGATCTGACTTCCTCAACTCTCACGATGGCGCCACTCAGCGCGCAACCAGAAGGCTAAACTCTATATGAAATCCGAATATCTGCACGACAGCCTCTCCGCCATTGAGCACCTGCTGTCGCACCCGCCCACATCAGGGAGCAGCCCTACTCAGTGGGCAGACTACCGATCCCGCCTGCTGCGCCACCGCTCATCGGTCCGCGAAGCCATAGAGGCAGACATCCTTGGAGGGGCAAAAATTGACCAGGAGCAGGTCGCCCCCGTGGCCCCCCACTTCTGCTCGGATCCGAGAACTAAGGCCCTCGCGAAGCAGCTTGAAGTGCTTCCGGGGCTCAAATTGGACCACACCTACCTGATCCGCAAAGGCCGCGATGTCATCGGGATAGTTACCATGCCCTACTCGCATGCGCCTGATTTCAAGGATGCTGGCCAAACCGACCTGGCCATGTGGGCTAGCTATGATGACCTAAGCTGGTGGTACCCCCAGCAAACCCGGCTGACCATTGTCTTCATACGCCCGCATGCAGATGGATAAGCCCCTCGCTTCAACAGCCGCAGCCCCGCCGAGGCTGCGGCTAAGTCATCTGTAGTAGAGACGGCGGCACCGCCCTGCCCCGAACTTCCATGAAAGGACCTCTCTATGCGACACTTGCGTCAAAACCTGGAGACCCGCGCCAGCCAGTTGGAAGCCGCGGCTATTTCCAGCAGCATCCCCATCTGGCGCCCGCTTACCTCCCGAGAACTCTCCAAGGCGCTGGGCATATCAGTTCAGGTCCTTGCCAACTGGCGAGTTCGCGATCAGGGGCCGCCCTCACGCCCTGCCCCGCGGGGGAAAGGAAACCGCCGTCTGTACCGTATGGACGAGGTTCTGGCTTGGTTGACCGGCCGCCCGGCCTGGGTGTTCGCCCGCTCCTGGCTGGCCACGCGGGGCCTTGCTCCAGGGGACTGCGGCGAGGAAGACGTCGATTGGGTGGTGAACATCATCGCGTAATTTCGATGAAATAGGCGAAAACAAATTTACCAAATAGAATTTGCATTACCCGGTTTGGCACCAACCCTCTGAATAGCGGTAAAAAAATGGTGCACACCTTCCAGGACCTCGTGCTGGTCCACCTCGTCACGCGTAGAAAGCTCAAAGGACCTAGCCCCTACCCTCTTTTCAATTATACCAGTGGGCCTCCGGCAAGAAGACAGGCTCAGAATCCCTTTTGGAAATAAAGTGGAGCGAGGCCTCCCGGCGACCAGAAAATCTCCAAGTCCATGCAAAACAGGGATTCACTTTTCGAATCACTTCGGGTAAAAACCCACTGATCTCCTTTCAGCCAGTCAGCTCTCAGTCGTGACAGTCGAAGGCCTAGCCCCTCGTCCATCCCAGCTACACTCAACATGAAGGAAGATCTAGAATGGCTCCCAAGACCACTATTGACCTGGTTTCCTCACTTGCCCGCCATTTCGCATTACAGCTCGACCTGAACTATGATGCTCTCTCCCGCGACAAGTTTTCGGAGGAACTGTGCTTACTGGGCGAGGCCAGATCCTTTCTCCGGCACGCTGGCGTTTCTGTTCCTGAGGTAGTCGACCATGTGCTGAACATCAGCTCGAAAAAGCTGAACTAGTTCCTACAGACCTAGCACCCTCTGCGATGTATTTGGTCCAGGCCAGTATCCATACCTGAACTAGCTCCATCGGAGCCTAACTTCAGAGGACGACCAGCCACCATGTTAAACAGCAAGCCACACCTGCCCATCACACCACCCGGCGCCGGACCCAATACTCAAGAGCCCTCACCAAACGCCAGCAACAACTTTGGGGACCACGCATGAGCCTCACCCGCCCCCTCTTCGTCCGGATGAACAAGGTCCAGGAAATCTTTGGTGTCTCTGACGACCAAGTCCGCATCTGGGCGCGCAAGAACCTCATCACAATCTTCAAACGGGGACGGATGTCCTTCGTCCGAACAGAAGATCTCGCAAATGTGATCGAGGGTTTACCCACTCAGGCTGTGGGGCAAACTGTGGGGTAACTGTGTGGAGAAAAGCAAAAGCCCCATGAAAACATGGGGCTTTTTGCTCAAAGATGGTGCGGTCGAGAAGACTCGAACTTCCACTCCGGTTAAGGAACAGCGACCTCAACGCTGCGCGTCTACCAATTCCGCCACGACCGCACTGTCTTAGGCTTGGTGTAGGGGCGTATAGACCAGCGCGGATGCGATGTGAAGACGAAAATCGCCTTTTTTCGGCAGAATGTTCACCGCTGCCGCCAGCTCCGCCTAAGCGCTGGAAAACAGCCGGATAATCCGGCTGCCTCACTGTTTGTTCAGACCGTGCTGCCGGCTCAGTTGCCTTGCGCGGCCATCTGGCGGCGCAGCACCATCTCGCCGGACATCTGGTCATAGTAGGCCGGAAACTGGTCATGGTTCACCGTTGCCGCCAGCTCCTGCACGTCGCGGCGCACCTGTTTGGCCAGCTGGTGCAGGGTCATGCCCGGCTCGTTCAGGCGCGACAGCAGCGCGCGGGTGAAGACCGAGTTCGGATTGGCGTCACTATCCGACAGCCGGTCCAATGCGGTCTGGCCCGCTCCGGCGGAATAGAGGATGAATGCCCCCTCCGGCGGCTCCATCCGCACCAGGCCGCGGCTGCCGCCGACCGAGCGCTGGCCGTCCTGCGGGAACGGGTTGTTGCGGCAGGCGTCCAGGATCATGATGGTCGAGCGCGCGCCCTTGCGCTGGAAGGTGCCAAGCACCCGGTCAGCGGCAATGCTTTCGCCGGTCAGGAAGCTTTCGTCGCCGAGGTTCACCATCGGCACGTCCGAGGGCAGCAGGTAGTTGCGCCCCTCGACCTCCACCCCGTGGCCTGCGAAAAAGAACAATACCTCGTCACCGGGCTTGATCTGATTGGCAAAGGTGGAAACCGCGCTGTTGATGTCGCGGCGGCTGGCGTCATAGAGCGTGGTGACGTCAAAGCCGAGCGCCGCCAGCGTGTTGCTCACGGCCTGGGCATCGTTGCGCGCCTTTTGCAGCGCGGCCAGATTCTGGTAGCCGTCAACGCCGATCACCAGCGCGCGGCGGCGGATCAGCGGCGCGGCAATGTCATTCTGCGGCAGCGCGACGGGGGTTGCCGCAGCGCCAGTGCCCTGAATAACCGTGCCGTTCTGCAACACGGCCTGCCCCTGTGCGGCGGCCATCACCTGACCTTGCGGGGCGAACTGTCCCGGCTGCCGCGCCTGCCCTTGCGGCGTTACCTGTCCCTGCGGCAGGAACTGCCCCTGGTATTGCGGCTGCTGTGCGCCGCCATAGGTCTGCGGCGCGGCGGCAAAGCCCATCTGCTGCTGGCCGTACTGTGGCTGCCGCACCGCCTGCCCGTATTGCTGCGGCACGCCATAGGCGCCCGCGCTGCTGCCGGCCATCGTGGTCTGGGGCAGACCATAAGGCTGCTGGGGCTGGGGCTGCGGCGCCATCCGCTCCGCCAGGTAGATCTTCAGCAGGCCGCGCGGCCCGTCCGGATGCGCCATCGCCTGCTGGGTCGCGATATAGCCGCTGGCCTGGGCCCGCTGGAACGAGGTGATCAGCAGGTCCTTCTCAAAATCATTGAGCTGACCGGTCACCGGATATCCCATGTACGCCTGATAGGTGGAGATCGCCTCCCGCGATTTGCGGCCCAGCTGGCCGTCGACGGCACCCGCCGGGAAGCCGAAGTAGTTCAGCGACTCCTGGATCTGGCGCCCCTCCTGCGTGGAGGGCAGCCGGGACCGCCGCGGAGCCGTGCTGCTGGAGCGGCGCTGCTGGTTCTTGGTCAAAGCGCCGCCGATGATGCCGCCGATGATGGCCCCGGCGGCAAAGTCGCCCGCGTCGGCAGACACGCGAGCGGCTGGCGTCAAGGCCAGCGACAGGCTGATGGCGAATGTGGAAAGCAGATTGAACCGCATGAATACCCCCTAAGCGAATACACTTTTTGGTTGCATTTAATGTGCCGGGACGCGCGACCCGGTGAATACCGCATTCCATCACCAAAACGTAAATAATCAGCCAAAGCAGCCGCGGTGCCCGGCAATTTTAAGCATTTTCGCCCCCGGCAAATGAAAAGGCCGGCAGTGCTGCCGGCCTCTCCGTTACAAAGGCGGGGAATAGCGGCGCCTCAATCAGACGAGAAAGAGGGCAGCGCCGCCGCGCCGCCGGAGGCCTGCACCGGCTGCACACGTCCGCCCGCAAGCTTGGCAGAGGCCGCCTTGATCAGCTCAGCCCGTCCCGGCTGGCCGGGGGCAAAGACCGGCTCGGTGCCGCTTTCCAGCGAGATCACCGCCATGCCGTACCAGTCCTGCGCTTTATCGGCAGCGTTCGGGGCACCGAAGCCCAGCGCCAGGTGGTGGCCGATCAGCTCCGCATAGGGGCGCTTGCCGATGCCGGTCAGGATCAGTGCGGCGCCCAGGGCCACATCCATGTCATCGCGGCGGTAGCCGGAGAACAGGCAGATCCCGGCGGTATTGGCCAGCTGCTCCAGCGACATGCCGGATTGCAGCACGAATTTCTGCACATCGCCCATCACCTCGCCGCTGCCAGCGGTGCCGAGCTTGGCCAGGAACGGCTGCACGGCAGGGCCGAAGGCATCGCACTGGCTGTCGATCTGCGCTTGCGTCACGCCCTTGACCTTGCCGGCCCGGGTCTCGCCCTCGTTGATGGCATAGGTGCGGGCCAGGCAGAACTGCTCGCCCAGCGCCAGTTCCGGGTCGGTCATGTTATCCGCTGTCATGAAACCGCCGTTGGAGCTGGTCAGCAGACTCACCTTGCTGCAGTAGCTGGTGAGCGAAGCGCTCTCCTGCGGCTGGTCAAACAGGGTGATGCCGCCCAGCGCCGTGCTCTCCTGACCGGCAAAAGCCGTCACCGTGCTGCGGGTCTGCTGCGCGGCCTGCACCGGGGCTTCGGTGCCGGCATCCACCATGCGGCAGACGCCCTGATGGCAGGCAAAGCTGGCCGGCGTCACGCCGCGGGCCAGGAAGTCGTTGCGCTGATACCCCTGCGGGGTAGAGGCAAAGACCATCACCGAGCAATTCGCGGCGCCGCACCAGAAGGAGCTGCCGGAAACCGAGGTGTCCAGCACATAGTCATTGCGGCCGTCCCCGTTCAGGTCCGCCAGCTGCATGAAACCAGTGCGCTGCAGCAGCTGTTCGCCCGAAGGCTCGGAGCTGGCGGCGACTTCATCCACTGCATGGCTGACTTCCGGCGGCAGCCCGCCGTAGGTGTTGCCGCCATAGCTGCTGCCGGCAGTGCGCAGGCCTGCCGCCTCATCGCGCCAGGTATGCAGCAGGCCGCGCACGCCGTGCGGACCCTGCATCGCCTTGATCACCTGCGGGCCGCCGATCTGCGCCCGGTTGTAGGAGCTGACCAGGAAGTTGCGCTCGTAAGGCGCCAGGTAGCCTGTAGCGGGATATCCCATGTGGGCCTGGTACTGGGTAATGGCCGCGCGCGACCGCCGGCCCAGCACCCCGTCCGCGGCACCGGCATGGAAGCCGAAATAATTGAGCGCCACCTGGGTTTCCCGGTTTTCAGCCCGGGCGGCGGAATAGGTTGGCGCCCGGTGGTAGGTCTGGGCCGTGCTGCGCTGGCGCTGCTTGTTCTTGTGAATTTCATTGACGATAACGCCGCCAATGACGCCCCCGACAATTGCGGCGCCCAATTCGTCCGCGATTGCAGGGCCTGTGGCCGAGGTTGCCAGGAATGCGGCGGCCAAGGCCGGCTTGAGCGGCTTGGTAAACATGATACTCGCCCCCTATGGATACTCGTTACGGAATCAGGATACTCCACAGGCAGCGCCTGCACCTAGGGGTTTTCCGGCCGCTTAACCGGCTCACCCCCTGCGCAAGGATGAAAAAGGACAGCTTCGGCCATGGTTGAATGGATCACAGCAGACGGTCTTGTTGAATATGATCAAGCGGTTGCCTTCATGGAGGCGCGCGCCGCGGCAATTGCTGCGGGGTTGGCGGAAGAATGCATCTGGCTGGTCGAACATCCGCCGCTGTACACGGCCGGCACCTCGGCCAGGCGCGAGGACCTGACCGATCCGGACCGTTTCCCGGTCTATGAGAGCAAGCGCGGCGGCCAGTACACCTATCACGGGCCGGGCCAGCGCGTGGTCTATGTAATGCTGAACGTGGGCCAGCGCGGCCACGATGTGCGCCGTTTCGTGCAGCAGCTGGAAAGCTGGGTGATCGCTGCGCTCGACGAGTTCAACATCAAGGGCCACATCCGCGAAGGCCGGGTCGGCGTCTGGGTCGAGCGCCCGGACAAGCCGCGCACTGTCTCTGGCGGCATGGCAGAGGACAAGATCGCGGCGATCGGCATCCGCCTGCGCAAATGGGTGAGCTTCCACGGCATCTCGATCAACGTCGAGCCGGAGCTGGAGCATTTCACCGGCATCGTGCCCTGCGGCATCACCGAATACGGGGTTACCAGCCTGGTCGACCTGGGGCTGCCGGTCACCCTGGCGGATGTGGATGTCGCCCTCAAACGCAGCTTCGGGCAGGTGTTCGGAGACTAGGACCCGCCCCTTGCGTCTGCGGCAAAATCCTGCAGCGCGGTCAGGACCAGCTCGGGAAAGGTGTAAAACAGCAATGCCCCCGCCTCCTGGCTGACGCACAGCCGGGCACCGCCAAGCCCGTTCAGGGCTTCCCGCACCGTCTGCAGCGGCGCAACGTTGTCCTCGCCACCGTGCAGGAAGACCGCACGCGTATCGCGGGTCAGAGGCAGGTTTTTGACGCCCTGCCGCATCATCCGCACATCCGTCAGGAACCCGGCACCGCCCTGCTGCAGGAACAGCGCCTGGCTTTGCTGCAACAGAGGCAGCAGCTCCATCTGCGCCAGCTTGGCCCGCTCCCGGCTGCCGCGGGCGGTCTGGATCCGCAGCAGGGCCTTGTGGCCGTACCAATGCAGGGCGCCGGGCCAGCCCTTCATCAGCAGCGGCAGCAGCCAGCTGGCCCGCGCAGAGCAGAAAGCAACCAGCCAGGCATAACCGCTGAGGCTGGAGAATTGCCGCGGCGGCGTGAGCGCGCAGTTCGATGCCACCGCCACCAGGCCGCTGATCCGGTTGTGAAGGCGGTTGGCGGCGCGGCAGCCGTACAGCGCGCCGCCGCGGTGGCTGAGCAGCACCGGGCGCTGCAGGTTCTCGCGGATGATCAGCGCCTCCAGCTGCCGCACAAAGGCGTCCGCCGGATCCTCGCCGTGCGGCAGCGGAGCCGAGCCGCCATAGCCGGCCCGCATCGGCGCATAGACCCGGAACCCAAGCGTGCGCAGCTGCGGCTGCAGCCGCTGCAGCGGCGCGATGCCGTCCAGCACCCCATGCACATAGATCACCGGCTTGCCGGTCTCGGCGCCGAGGCGGAAGTACTGGCAGCGCTGCCCGCTGCTGTCCTGGAACTCCTCAGCGGGCGGCAGCAGTTCGCCGCGGGCGATTTTCAGATCCCGGGCGTGCTCATTCATCAGGAAGGCCGCCAGCCGGATCAGCTCCGCCGTGCCCGGCGCCCCCGCCCGGGCCGCCATCTGCCGCAGCGCCTCCGCCACCCTGCCGCCTGGGCCGCTCATCACCGCCTTCAGCGGTTCAAGACCGGATCCGTGCAGGCCAAGGGCCGCGGCAACCGGCCCCGCGGCCTCAGCGTTCCACTCCCAGTCCAGAAGCTCTGCCATCACCGCTGCAGGGGCGCCACCGGCATTGCCCTGCCGGACCGGACGGCACAGGAACCGCTCGCCGGGGCGGCAGGTGCCCAGCACCAGCACATCCTGCCACGAGAACGCCCCCTGGCGTACCTGTTCCAGGAAGTTGTGCCACCGGTCCGCAGCCGCCGGGGTCAGCCCCATGGCCGCTGGAAGATCACTGCAGCCCATCAATTGCCGCGCCGCCCGCTGCGAGGCATTGAGCAGCCTGCTGCCGGACCCGGTCCCGGCCAGCAGCCAGAACCGGTTGCAGGCCCCTGAATATTTGCTGGGGTGCGGCCGCCCGGCCTGCTCCCATTGCTGTTCCTGGATTTGCGCCGCGCGGGCAAAATGCGCCTGCAGCACCGGCGCCCTGCGCAGGCGCGGCAGTGCCCCCTCGCCCGCAAGCGGCTCCTCCGCCCCATGCGATCCGGAGAAAAACCGGTCAAATTGCTCCGGCCGGATCATCGTCTCGTAAATTGCGGCTACGGCCTGATCCTGCGACAAGGCCTGCGCGCGGTACAAGAGCGTCACTGCGCCCCTCCAATACTGCTTTGGGCCAAAGAGACTGCGCGCCCCGCAAGCATACGGCCTTGTGCCGGCGCAGCGGCCAGCATTCCTCAGGCCATCAGCCTGTCAAAAGAAAAAACCCGGCATTTGCCGCCCCCAACAGAGCGGGCAATCGGTGCCGGACCACCCCAATTCTTGGGGGCCCATACGCTTGGGCGCGTGCGCCCTCTCTGACTTACAACCAATCTGAGAAACAGCTATGATCAAATTCAACCGAAATTCAACATTTAATTCAAATGCACATATTCACAGGGAAAGTTCAGCGGGAAGACGCCGCTGCACTGGCGGCGTCCCCGGATCAGGAGCGGGCGGCGGCGGTCAGCCGTCTGCCAGCGCCGCGCGGATCTTTTCTGCCAGCGCCTGGATCTGCTCCATATCGCCCATCTGCCCCGGCGGCCGCAGCCGGTCGCCCTCCTTGCGCGGCAGCACATGCATGTGCAGGTGAAAGACCTCCTGCCCGCCGGCCGCCTCGTTGAACTGCTGCACAGTGACGCCATCCGCGCCCAGCGCCTTGATCACCGCTTGGGACAGCTTCTGCACCGTCTGCATCACCGCCGCCATCTGCGCCGG
Source organism: Leisingera coralii (assembly GCF_049056525.1). Classification (NCBI taxonomy): domain Bacteria; kingdom Pseudomonadati; phylum Pseudomonadota; class Alphaproteobacteria; order Rhodobacterales; family Roseobacteraceae; genus Leisingera; species Leisingera coralii. The sequence goes on from NZ_JBHUPT010000056.1 coordinate 28,238, forward strand.
GCTGGCATCCAGCAGGTTGCGGCAAGGCGTTTTCGGAATCACCAGCAGATGCCCGTCCGAACGCGGCATGATATCCATGAAGGCCAGCGTCTCATCGTCCTCGTAAACACGGGTCGAGGGGATCTCGCCGCGCAGGAGCTTGGCAAAGATGTTGTCGGGATCATATGCGGGCATGCGCCTGTCCTCCTTAATGAATGGCTTCGCTCCGGTTGTGCGCGTGCCCGGACCCCGGGTCAAGCGCCGTTGGACCGAAGCACAGCCTGCGGTTTCAAGGCCCTGCGGCAATAAATCTTGATCCAGATCAAACTCCGCCATTGAAGGCCCCGGCGGGCCATTCTAATACTCCCAAGGAATCCAGGCCGCCCGGAGTCCGTCTCCGGGGGCCTTTCGTTATGCAACAGGAGGCACCTTAAATGGCAGACGCAGCCATTCATGGTCACGGCCACGAGGACGAGCGGGGCTTTTTCACCCGCTGGTTCATGAGCACGAACCATAAGGATATCGGCATTCTCTACCTGATCGTCTCGGCGATCGCAGGTCTCATCTCCGTCATCTTCACCGTCTACATGCGGCTCGAGCTGATGGACCCCGGCGTTCAGTACATGTGCTTGGAGGGTGCGCGCATGTTCGCAGACGCCTCCGCGGAATGTACTCCGAACGGCCACCTCTGGAACGTGATGATCACCGCCCACGGCATCCTGATGATGTTCTTCGTGGTGATCCCGGCGCTGTTCGGCGGTTTCGGCAACTATTTCATGCCGCTGCAGATCGGCGCGCCGGACATGGCCTTCCCGCGCATGAACAACCTGTCGTTCTGGATGTATGTCGCAGGCACCTCGCTGGCGGTTCTCTCGGTTGTCTCCCCGGGCGGCAATGACCAGCTGGGCTCCGGCGTGGGCTGGGTTCTGTACCCGCCGCTGTCCGTGAACGAAGGCGGCTACTCGATGGACCTGGCAATCTTTGCCGTGCACGTCTCCGGCGCGTCGTCCATCCTTGGTGCGATCAACATGATCACCACCTTCCTGAACATGCGCGCCCCGGGCATGACCCTGTTCAAGGTGCCGCTGTTCTCCTGGTCGATCTTCGTCACCTCCTGGCTGATCCTGCTGTCGCTGCCGGTTCTGGCCGGCGCCATCACCATGCTGCTGATGGACCGCAACTTCGGCTTCACCTTCTTTGATGCAGCCGGCGGCGGCGACCCGATCCTGTACCAGCACATCCTGTGGTTCTTCGGCCACCCGGAAGTGTACATCGTGATCCTGCCGGGCTTCGGCATCATCTCCCACGTCATCGCCACCTTCGCGCGCAAGCCGGTCTTCGGCTACCTGCCGATGGTCTGGGCGATCATCGCGATCGGCGTGCTCGGCTTCGTCGTGTGGGCGCACCACATGTACACCGTCGGCATGTCGCTGAACCAGCAGGCCTACTTCATGCTCGCCACCATGGTGATCGCGGTTCCGACCGGCGTGAAGGTGTTCTCCTGGATCGCCACCATGTGGGGCGGCTCCATCGAATTCAAGGCTCCGATGATGTTCGCCTTCGGCTTCCTGTTCCTGTTCACCGTCGGCGGTGTGACCGGCGTGGTGCTGTCGCAGGCTTCCGTGGACCGTGCCTATCACGATACCTACTACGTGGTTGCGCACTTCCACTACGTGATGTCGCTGGGTGCGGTGTTTGCGATCTTCGCAGGCGTCTACTTCTACTTCGGCAAGATGACCGGCCGCCAGTACAACGAGCTGGGCGCCCAGATCCACTTCTGGCTGTTCTTCATCGGCGCCAACCTGACCTTCTTCCCGCAGCACTTCCTGGGCCGTCAGGGCATGCCGCGCCGGTACATCGACTACCCGGAAGGTTTCGCCTACTGGAACAAGATCTCGTCCTACGGCGCGTTCATCTCCTTTGCCTCGTTCCTGCTGTTCTTCGGCGTGGTGATCTATTCGCTGCTGCGCGGCGCCCGCGTCACCCAGAACAACTACTGGAACGAATACGCGGACACCCTGGAGTGGACCCTGCCCTCTCCGCCGCCGGAGCACACCTTCGAAATCCTGCCCAAGCAGGAAGAGTGGGACCGCTCGCATTCGCACTAAGCGGCTGAGACACTGACATTCGAAAGGCCCCGGAGCTGATGCTCCGGGGCCTTTTTTCCGACGCCTGCCCGCGGTAAAAACCCGCAGTGGAATTTCTGCCTTTCCGGCACATCTTTAAAAGAGACTCATCTTCCTCAGCAGGCGCAATCCGATGCCCTACAATTGGACCCGACCGCAAACCGGCGCTGAGCGCGAGCTGCACCTCTGGCCGCATCAATCGCTGCCGCCCCGCGGCTACGCGCGGTTCCTGGGACTGACCGCGGTGCTGATCTGCGTGCCGCTGATCCCGGTGCTGGGCTCGGTCCTGCTGTGGGGGCTGCTGCCGTTCCTGCTGCTCACATTATTCGGCATGAAATGGGCGCTGGACCGCAGCCGCCGCGACCACCAGATCCTGGAGGTGCTCACCATCGGCCCGCAGGACGCCCACCTCGAGCGGATCAACCCGGATGGCAGGCGGCAAAGCTGGCACTGCAACCGCTACTGGGCCCGCGTCGAGATGCACGACCATGACGGCCCGGTGCCGCATTACGTCACCCTGCACGGCTGCGGCCGCGAGGTGGAGATCGGCGCCTTCCTGTCAGAGGAGGAGCGGGTCGCTCTCTATGGCGACCTCAGGTCCGCCTTTTCGCGGTAGCCCAAACGAAAAGGGGCCCGGAAGACCGGACCCTTTCGCTTCTTTCTGGTCTTAAATACCCGCGCCGCAGGCAGCGCGCGCCAGCGCGCTTTACCGTCAGCAATCACCCTTGCTGCAGAGCTGGTCCTTGACCATCGGCCCGGCTTTGCCGAAATCCATCTGGCCGGTGTATTTGGCCTTCAGCGCGGCCATCACCTTGCCCATGTCGCGAATCGATTCGGCGCCGGTCTCAGCCACCGCGGCGGTGATCGCGTCGGCGGCCTCCTCGTCGCTCAGCTGCTGCGGCAGGAATTCCTCGATGATGGCGATCTCGCCCAGCTCCCGCTCCGCCAGATCCAGCCGCCCGCCTTCCTCATAGGCGCGGGCGCTTTCCTTGCGCTGCTTGGTCATCTTGCCCAGAATGGCCAGGATTTCCTCTTCTCCGATGCCGCCCTCCTCGCCGTCGGCGCGGGCGGCGATTTCCCGGTCCTTGATCGCAGCATTGATCAGCCGCAGCGTACACAGCCGCTCCGCCGCCTTGTCTTTCATCGCTTGCTTCAGGGCCTGATTGACCCGGGTGTGCGTATCCATATTCAAAAGCATCCCCATGGTTGCCGGACACCGATGGTTATCCATTCTGGTGCCGCTGTGCAAGTTTACAGTAAATTTTCACTGCCGGACCCCGCGTCAGCCTGCCCGCCCCTTGCAGGCTTGACCCGCTGCCGCGCCCCCCTTACAAGCCCATGAATTTCACCCGCATGGAGACTCGCGCAATGGCCGCTTCCGCCCCGACCAAGCCCACCGCATGCCTGGCGCTCGCTGATGGCACCGTCTTTTACGGCACCGGTTTCGGCGCCACCGGCGAAACCGTGGCCGAGCTCTGCTTCAACACCGCGATGACCGGCTACCAGGAGATCATGACCGATCCCTCCTACGCCGGGCAGATCGTCACCTTCACCTTCCCCCACATCGGCAACACCGGCGTCACGCCGGAGGATGACGAGACCGCCGATCCCGTCGCCGCCGGCATGGTGGTGAAATGGGATCCGACGCTGGCGTCGAACTGGCGCGCGACGGAAGAACTGAAGGACTGGCTCACCCGCACCGGCCGCATCGCCATCGGCGGCGTCGACACCCGCCGCCTGACCCGGGCGATCCGCCAGCAGGGCGCGCCGCACGTCGCGCTGGCGCATGACCCGGAGGGCAACTTCGACATCGAGGCGCTGGTCGCCAAGGCACGGGAATGGTCCGGCCTGGTCGGCCTCGACCTGGCCAAGGACGTGACCTGCGCCCAAAGCTACCGCTGGGACGAGATGCGCTGGGCCTGGCCGGACGGCTACAGCCGCCAGGAAGCCCCCAAGCACAAGGTTGTCGCTGTCGACTATGGCGCCAAGCGCAACATCCTGCGCTGCCTGGCCTCGGCTGGCTGCGACGTCACCGTGCTGCCCGCGACCGCAACGGCGGAAGAGGTGCTGGCGCACAATCCGGACGGCGTGTTCCTGTCCAACGGCCCGGGCGATCCGGCGGCCACCGGCGAATACGCGGTGCCGATGATCCAGGAAGTGCTGAAAGCCGACTTGCCGGTGTTCGGCATCTGCCTCGGCCACCAGATGCTGGCGCTGGCGCTGGGGGCCAAGACCGTCAAGATGAACCACGGCCACCACGGCGCCAACCACCCGGTCAAGGAGCATTCCACCGGCAAGGTGGAGATCACCTCGATGAACCACGGCTTTGCGGTGGACGCGCAGACCCTGCCCGAGGGCGTCGAGGAGACCCATGTGTCGCTGTTCGACGGCTCCAACTGCGGCATCCGGATCTCCGGCCGTCCGGTCTATTCGGTGCAGCACCACCCCGAGGCCAGCCCAGGCCCGCAGGACAGCTTCTACCTGTTCGAGCGCTTTGCCGAGGCGATGGCCGAGCGCAAATCTGCGTAAAAAATCTGTTAACCATGCTGCCCGGCGGCATGGTTAACGCCTCATTTACCAACTCTTAACCCCTCGCCGCCAGCCTGAACCCCTCTGGTTTCAAGGTGCGGACAGGCGATGGGTATAGTGTCACAGCCGCTGCGGCAGCTTCGGCCGCCGCAGCACCGAAAGCCCCCGCAGCAGGGCCTGGCAGCAGCTGTGCCGCCGCCGCTGGACAGCCGCAGCATGATGAAGGCGCTGGCGCTGCGCCAGCACCAGAAGGCGGCGCTGGGGCGGGTGCTGGTGGCCGAAGGGCTGGCCAGCGAGGACCAGGTGCAGGACATGCTGGCCCGCCAGTACCGGATGCAGCGCGCCGATCTGACCGGCCAGGTTACCAACGCCCGGCTGCTGGCCCGCAAGCCCGCTCAATTCTGGCTGCGCCATTGCGCCCTGCCCTGGCTGCAGCTGGGCCAGACCGTCACCGTTGCCATCGCCCACCCCGACCGGTTCGAGGCGTTGCAGCGCGAATTGCAGGGCACTTTCCCCGGCATCACCCCGGTGCTGGCCAGTGAGGCGCAGATAACCGCCCTGCTCACCGCCCATTTCAGCCCGGCCCTGGTGCGCCAGGCCAGCAGCAGCGTGGTGCCGCGGCTCAGCTGCCGCACCCTGCAGCCCGCCAGGGGCCGCGCCGTTGCAACCGCCTGCGCCCTGCCCGCGCTGTATCTGTCCTGCACCGCGCCGACGGCGGTCTTTGCCGTCCTCAGCCTGCTGGCGCTCCTGTCGGTGCTGCTGTTTTCTGCTCTGAAGCTCTGCGGGCTGGCCGCCTGCTGGTCCGCCCGCGCCCGCAGGCGCCGCGCGGCCCAGCCGCCGCAACCTGCCGCCCGCCGGGCAGGCGAGCCTGAACGGCCAGTCATTTCGGTCATGGTCCCGCTCTACAAGGAGGCCGAGATCAGCCGCGCCCTGCTCACCCGCATCCGCAAGCTCAGCTACCCCCGGGCCTTGACCGATGTGATCCTGGTGCTTGAGGAGCACGACAGCGTCACCCGGGGCGCGCTGAACAACACCCGCCTGCCGCCCTGGATCCGGGTGGTAGAGGTACCGGCCTTCGGCGGGCTGACCACCAAGCCGCGGGCGATGAACTATGCGCTGAACTACTGCCGCGGATCGGTCATCGGCGTCTGGGACGCCGAAGATGCGCCCGAGGCTGACCAGCTTGATAAAGTGGCGCGGGCCTTTGCCCGGGCGGACAGCAAGACCGCCTGCTACCAGGGTGTTCTCGACTATTACAACCCGCACACCAACTGGATCTCGCGCTGCTTCACGCTGGAATACGGCAGCTGGTTCCGCATCGTTCTGCAAGGCATTGCCCGGCTGGGCCTGGTGGTGCCGCTGGGCGGGACCACCATGTTTGTCCGCCGCCGGGTGCTGGAGGAGCTGGGCGGCTGGGACGCCCACAACGTGACCGAGGATGCCGACCTGGGAGTCCGCCTGTACCGCGCCGGCTACCGCACCGAGATGCTGCCCAGCACCACCTACGAGGAGGCGAACTGGCGCCCCTGGCCCTGGGTCAAGCAGCGCTCGCGCTGGCTGAAGGGGTTCATGGTGACCTACCTGGTGCACATGCGCCAGCCGCTGCGGCTGCTGGGCGACCTCGGCTGGAAACGCTTCCTGGGGTTTCAGGCGTTCTTCCTGGGCACCCTTGGGCAGTTCCTGTTAGCGCCGGTCCTGTGGTCCTTCTGGCTCATCGCCCTGGGCCTGCCGCATCCCAGCGAAGGCGCGGTACCGCCGCTGCTGCTGACGCTGGCGGCGGCAGCGCTGGTGTTCTTCGAACTCCTGGGCCTCCTCATCAGCATCACCGCCGCCCGGGTCATGGGACACCCCTGGCTGGCCGTCTGGGCGCCTGCGATGATCTTCTACTTCCCGATGGGCGCCCTCGCCGCCGCCAAGGCGGCTTATGAGCTGCTGGCCCGCCCCTTTTTCTGGGACAAGACGGCGCATGGCGTCAAACCCGCCGCCGCCCGGCGCGGACGCCAGTTCAGGCGGTTCATCCCCGCCCGCTGGCGTCCTGCTTCAGCCGCGTCATGAAGGCAATCGAGATGTGATCCTTCAGCGCCTGGCCCGCAGCCTCCTCGTCACGGCGGCTGATCGCGTCGACAATCCCCTTGTGCTCGGACTGGGCGATCTCGCTGCGCCCCTCCGCCGCCAGCGAGGTGGTCGCCATCAGCGCCATGGTCCGGTGCACCAGATCCAGCTGCTGCACCAGGTACCGGTTGTGCGAGGCCAGGTGGATCTGCTCATGGAAACGGCGGTTGGCCTTGGATAGCTCCGCCGGATTGCCGATCAGCGCGTCGTCCGCCTCAACCATCTCCTTCAGCACCTTGATCTCTTCCTCGGTGGCATGGCGCGCCGCCAGCCGCGCCGCCAGCCCCTCCAGCTCGCGCCGCACCACATACAGCTCCGCCATCTGGTTGTGATCCAGCGAGGCCACTATCAGCGACCGCCCGTCGCGCTCCAGCAGCGATTGCGTCTCCAGCCGCTGCAGCGCCTCGCGGATCGGGGTGCGCGACACGCCGAACCGGTCGGCCAGGTCGCTCTCCACCAGCCGGTCGCCCGGTTTGTAGATCCCCGAGTCGATCGCCTCGAGGATCAGCGCATAGGCATCTTTCTGGTTGCTGCGGCTCTGGCTCATTGTCTTTCCTGTCTTTTCCGGCCCGACAATCTCTACAGCCCGGGGGGCAGCAATCAACCCTGATGGCGCCAATGTGCTGAAAACCCGCAGGTAAAATGCGCTTTTGATTGCAATCGCGGCAATACCGCCCTAATCCGGCGGCATGCCCAAACAGTCCTTTTCGCACGTCTCCCAGTGGGTCTTCGACCTCGACAACACCCTGTACCACCCGTCCGCGCGGCTGTTCGACCAGATCGAGGTGAAGATGACCGCCTATGTGATGGAGGTCCTCAAGGTAGACCGGGCCGAGGCCGACCGCTTGCGCAGCCACTACTGGCGCGAGCACGGCACCACCCTGGCAGGCCTCATGCGAGAGCACGATCTGGACCCGGAGCCCTATCTGGTGGCGGTGCATGACATCTCGATGGACCACCTGGAAGAGGACGCCGCGCTGGCGGCGGGCATCCGCAACCTGCCGGGCAAGAAGATCGTCTACACCAACGGCTCTGCCCCCTATGCCGAACGGGTGCTGGCAGCGCGGGGGCTGTCGGGGCTGTTCGACGGGATCTTTGGCGTCGAGCACGCCGACTACCATCCGAAACCGGAACGCCGCGCCTTTGACCGCGTCTTTGCCCGCGCGGGCGTGGCCCCGCAGCAAGCCGCGATGTTCGAGGATGACGAACGCAATCTCGCCGCTCCGCATGAGATGGGCATGCGCACGGTGCATGTGGCGCCCAAGCCCGTGGCCGCCACGCATATTCACCATCATTCGGACAACCTGGCCGGTTTTCTGGCAAAGCTGATCTGATTTCGCTTCGCTGCCGGCGGCGCGTTCGGGACCCAATTGCCGCATTTCTGCAAGTGCACAATCGCATACCGGCAAATCTTCGCACCTGCGGCAAAATATACCTGTTTGCCGCATGTTTTCCTCCTTATATGCGCCGCGAAACGTAACGTAGGAGCCCGACCGATGAGCGCATATGCCCTTCCCGCACAACTGACCCTGTGGCAGCGAATCCTGTTTGCCGTGCCGCTGCTGGGGCGGATGATCAAGGAGGTCGCCTATGGCCCGGAAGAGAACCTCTATTACGCCATCGCCACCTTCGTCAGCCTGTGGGGCTGCTCGATCATGCTGTTCGGCATTCCGGGCCTCTACATCCCGGCGCTGTGCATGGTGCCGGTGATGTTCACCCTGCTGATCACCATCACCCGCGGCTAAGCGCCCTATCTGCCGGTACCGGCTTGTCATTCCCTGCCGTCCGGGCCTATCTCTGGCCCCAGAACGGAGGGCTGACGAGATGGCCGATACCTGCGATATCCTGATTTCCGGCGGCGGCATTGCGGGATTGACCGCAGCCGCCGCTTTTGCGTCCAGCGGCTTCAGCGTGATCTGCGCCGACCCGGCACCGCCGGTGACAGAACGCGACGCCGAAGGCTCCGACCTGCGCACCACCGCGTTTTTGCAGCCCGCACAAGGGCTGCTGGCACGCTGCGGCATCTGGGCACGGCTGGAAGAGCACGCCGCGCCGTTGCAGATCATGCGTATCGTCGATGCCGGCGGCGCCCGGCCCGAACCGCGGGTGGTCAAGGATTTCAACGCCGCCGATATCTCCGACCAGCCCTTTGGGTGGAACCTGCCCAACTGGCTGCTGCGGCGCGAGATGATCGCCCGGCTGGCGGAGCTGCCCAGCGTGGACCTGCGCTTTGGCACCGGCACCACGGCCCTGTTCACCCGCACCGACGAGGCGCGCGTCAGCCTCAGCGACGGCAGCCAGGTGACAGCTAAGCTGGTGGTCGCCTGCGACGGCCGCAACTCGCCGATGCGCGAGGCGGCGGGTATTCCGGTGAAAACCACCCGCTACGGGCAAAAGGCGCTGGCCTTTGCGGTGACCCACCCGGTGCCGCATGAGAACGTCTCGACCGAGATCCACCGCTCCGGCGGCCCTTTCACCCTGGTGCCGCTGCCCGACTACCAGGGCCAGCCGTCCTCGGCCATTGTCTGGATGGAGCGCGGCCCGCGCGCGCAGGAACTCTTGAACCTGGAGCCGGCCGCCTTTGAGGCCGCCATGACGAAGCGCAGCTGCGGGCTGTTCGGCGATCTGAAACTGGCGTCGCGCCGCACCATCTGGCCGATCATCAGCCAGTCGGCGGAGCGGCTGAACGGCGAACGGCTGGCACTGATGGCCGAAGCCGCCCATGTGGTGCCGCCGATCGGCGCCCAGGGCCTCAACATGTCCTTGGGCGACCTGCGCAGCCTCTTGGAGCTGGCCCAAGCCCGCCCCGAGGGCCTGGGCGACGCAGCAATGCTGGCGGCCTACCACAAGGCCCGCCACAATGAGATCCTGCTGCGGGTGAAGGGCATCGACCTCTTGAACCGCACCTCAATGCTGGCCCCGCGCCCGCTGCGCGACCTGCGCGCTTTTGGCCTCAACGCGCTCTATTCGCTGGCGCCGGTGCGCAAGACGCTGATGCAGATGGGGCTGGGGGTTAAGTAAAGAAAAGCGGCTTTCCTGATGGAAAGCCGCTGCCTCCGGCGGGAGTATTTCCGGAAAGATGAAACGCCGGTGCGTTTACAGCACCTGATCCACCACGGTTTTCAGCCGCGCCAGGGTGGCATCCACATCATACAGCTTGTCGAGGCCGAACAGGCCCAGGCGGAAGGTGCGGAAATCGGCGGGTTCGTCGCACTGCAGCGGCACGCCTGCCGCGATCTGGGTGCCCAGCGCCAGGAACTTCTTGCCGTTCTGCACCTCCGGATCGCTGGTGTAGCTCACCACCACGCCCGGCGCGCCAAAGCCGTCCGCGGCAACCGAGGTGATGCCCTTTTCCTTCAGCATCGCGCGCACGCCGTTGCCCAGCTTCCACTGCGCTTCGCGCAGGCGCTCAAAGCCGTATTCCTTGGTCTCCAGCATGGTGTCGCGGAAGGCGCGCAGCGCATCCGTCGGCATGGTGGCGTGATAGGCGTGGCCGCCGTCCTCATAGGCCTTCATGATGGTGCGCCACTGTTTCAGGTTGATGGCAAAGCTGTCCGACGTGGTTTCCTCCAGACGCGCCAGCGCCTTCTCCGAGAACATCACCAGACCGGCCGAGGGCGAGGCGCTCCAGCCCTTCTGCGGGGCGGAGATCAGCACATCGACGCCGGTGGCCTTCATGTCCACCCAGGCGCAGCCCGACGCGATGCAGTCCAGCACCATCAGCGCACCGACCTCATGCGCGGCGGCGGCCATGGCGGTCACATAATCATCCGGCAGGATCACCCCGGCGGCGGTTTCCACATGCGGGGCAAAGACGATGTCCGGCTTCTGCTCCTTGATCGCAGCAACCACCTCACCAATCGGCGCGGGCTCAAAAGGCGAGGCCGATTCATTGCCGGTGCGGCGCGCCTTCATCACAGTCGAGGACGCGGTAAAGCCGCCCGCCTCGAAAATCTGGCTCCAGCGGTAGGAGAACCAGCCATTCCTGACCACCAGCGCGCTGGCGCCGCGGGCGAACTGGCGCGCCACCGCCTCCATCGCATAGGTGCCGCCGCCGGGCACCAGGGCCACGGCCTCGGCGTTATAGACCTCCTTGAGCATCGCGTTGATGTCCAGCATCACGGCCTGGAAGGCCTTGGACATGTGATTGAGCGAACGGTCGGTGAACACCACCGAGAATTCATCCAGACCCTGCGGGTCGACGGTATCGAGCAATGCCATTGCGGCCTCCCTGAAATGTCTCCTGAAACGGCTAGCCGGTGCTGCGGGCTTTGGCAAACCCTGACTTGGCATACACCGGAGCGGCCGTTCTCCGAAGGGTGATATTGACGCCAGCCCGGCAAAAAGACAGCCCAGTCACGACAGAAATCCCCCGCATTTGCGCCAAGCCGGTTTCTGATCGGCAACAAAAGGGCAGCTTCAGCCCAGCGGCCCCGGCCTGCGCTCCTCGCTCAAGAGCACATTCGCCTCCACATTGCCGACGCCCGGCAGGGTCATCACCCGGCGGCGCAGCACGCGCTCAAAATCGGAGATGTCCCGCGCCGTCACCCGCAGGCGGTAGTCATACATGCCCAGCACATGTTCCACCGTCTGCACCTCGGGGATGGCCGAGACTGCGCGCTCGAAATCCTCCAAGGAGACCCTGCCCTTGGTCGCCAGCTTGACGCCCAGAAAGACGGTAACTCCAAACCCCAGCTTCTCCTTGTCGAGCTCCAGCTTGCGGCCCGCGATGATGCCCGCCTCCTGCAACCGCTTGATCCGCCGCCAGGTGGCTGGCTGGCTGAGCCCCAGCTGCCGCCCCAGGGCGCCCGCCGACTGGGTGGCATCCTCCGACAAGGCCCGCAGCAGGGCAAAATCGAGATCGTCCAGCGCGGTCATACCGGCAGCACCTCATCCGACTTGATCCGCGCCACATGCATCAGCGCCTCGATATCGGCGATATGCGGCAGCGTCAGGATGCGCGTGCGGTAGATCTGCTGGTAGTGCGGCATATCGCGCGCAATTACCGAAAGCCGCACGTCGACCTGGCCCAGGAAGGTCTGGATCTCCAGCACTTCCGGGATGTCGCGGGCGGCGGCAATGAACTCGTCAAAGGCGCGCGGATTGGTCTTGTCCAGCGTCACCCGCAGGGAGACCTCCACCGCGTAACCCAGGCTGCGCCAGTTGATCACCGCCCGCTGGCCCAGGATCACGCCGCTGTCGCGCAGCTTCTCCAGCCGCCGCGACAGCCGCGAGGCGGTCATGCCCAGCCGGTCGGCCAGGTCCGGAATCGATTGCTCCGGATCGCTTTGCATGTGGCGGAGAATGCGCCGGTCGAGATCATCAAGCATGATTTCATCACTATCAGGCAAAAAAACGAATGACTAGCGCAAATAAATTGCGGAATTCATGCGCAACCGCAATCGCCTTCCCGCTCCACATGCCTATGATGCCTTCAAACACCAAACGAAAGGACGTGGATCATGCGCGTTTATTACGACCGCGATTGCGATGTGAACCTGATCAAGGACAAGAAAGTGGCCATCCTGGGCTATGGCTCCCAGGGCCACGCCCACGCGCTGAACCTGCGCGACTCCGGCGCCAAGAACCTTGTCGTTGCCCTGCGCGAAGGCTCCCCCTCGGCCAAGAAAGCCGAAGGCGAAGGCCTGCAGGTCATGGGCATCGCAGAAGCGGCCGCCTGGTGCGACGTGATCATGTTCACCATGCCCGACGAACTGCAGGCAGAGACCTACAAGAAATACGTCCACGACAACATCAAGCCGGGCGCAGCCATCGCATTCGCCCACGGCCTGAACGTGCACTTCGGCCTGATCGAGCCGAAAGAAGGCGTCGACGTCATCATGATGGCGCCCAAGGGTCCGGGCCACACCGTGCGCGGCGAATACACCAAGGGCGGCGGCGTGCCCTGCCTGGTTGCGGTTCACACCGACGCCACCGGCAAAGCGCTGGAAACCGGCCTGTCCTACTGCTCCGCCATCGGCGGCGGCCGCTCCGGCATCATCGAAACCAACTTCCGCGAAGAATGCGAAACCGACCTGTTCGGCGAGCAGGCGGTTCTCTGCGGCGGCCTGGTTGAGCTGATCCGCTGCGGTTTCGAGACCCTGGTCGAAGCCGGCTATGCCCCGGAAATGGCCTATTTCGAGTGCCTGCACGAAGTGAAGCTGATCGTTGACCTGATCTATGAAGGCGGCATCGCCAACATGGACTACTCGATCTCCAACACTGCCGAGTACGGCCAGTACGTCACCGGCCCGCGCATCCTGAAGTACGACGAAACCAAGGCCCGCATGAAAGAGGTCCTGCAGGACATCCAGTCCGGCCGTTTCGTCCGCGACTTCATGCTGGAGAACCAGGTTGGCCAGCCGACCCTGAAAGCCTCGCGCCGTGCCAACGACGAGCACCTGATCGAGGAAACCGGCGCCAAGCTGCGCGGCATGATGCCGTGGATCTCGGCCGGCAAGATGGTCGACAAAGAAAAGAACTAAGGCGCCCGCGGAACCCTCCGCTGACCTTACCTCTGCAGGGCGCTCCATCTTGGAGCGCCCTTTTACGTTTCAATTTACGCAACTTCCGCCCGGCGGCACGCCGGGCAGCGCCTGACCTTCCCGTCATGCCGGAGGCATGCTTTCAACATGACGAAGGCGCTTCCGCGCCCACCCAAGGTCAGGCGCTGCCCTAAGCTGCTGACGCACGATATTTGAGCAAGGAGGCAGAAATGCCAGACACCCCCGGCGCCGCCAATTGGGCAAAGCTCCTGTTCCTCGGCGTGATCTGGGGCGCCTCCTTTATGGCGGTATCGCTCGCGCTGCGGGGCTTCCCGCCGATGACCATCGCCGCGCTCAGAATCTCGATCGGCGCGGTTTGCCTTCTGGCCGCCGTCTACGCGATGGGCATCGGCCTGCCCTCCCTCCGCACGCGTGACGGCCGCATCATCTGGGCCTGTGCCATCGGCATGGGGTTCTTCACCAACGCCCTGCCCTTCACCCTGCTCAGCTGGGGGCAGACTTATGTGGCCAGCGGTTTTGCCGGGGTCTGCATGGCGGTGGTGCCGCTGTTTGTGCTGCCGCTGGCGCATGTGCTGGTCCCGGGTGAGCATATGACCCTGCGCCGCACCATCAGCTTCCTGATCGGCTTTGCCGGCGTGGTGGTGCTGATCGGGCTCGATGCCTTCCGCTCCGCCGGGACCGACTTCGAATCGCTCGCCCGCCTCGCCTGTCTCGGCGCCTCGCTGTGCTACGCCATCGGCTCGATCATCACCCGGCTCTGCCCGCAAGTGAACATGCTGTCGCTCTCCGCCGCAGCCCTCCTGTGCGGCGCTGCCATGATGACCCCTGCCGCGCTCTGGGCCGAGGGCGTGCCGGAGCTGCCCGCCGCCCTGCCGCTGGGAGCCGTCATCTACCTCGGCCTGCTGCCCACGGCGCTAGCGCAAGTGCTGCTGGTCCAGGTCGCCCGCAGCGCAGGTCCTGCGTTCCTCTCCACCGTGAACTACCAGGTGCCGGTCTGGTCGGTGATCTTCGGCGCAGCACTGCTTGGCGAAACCCTGCCACCGCAGCTGTTTGCCGCGCTGGCGCTGATCCTGGGTGGGCTGCTCCTCAGCCGCAGCCGCCGTCCGCGCGCGGCGTGAAGCGCAAACCGTTCGATAGATAACAAAGCAATTGCCATTGACCCCGCCTGCCCGGCGGGGTCTTGTCGCGCGGTGAACCGGCACGAGGGACCCATGCCCGATATCGCACCGCGCTACTGGCTGATGATTGCCACCCTAGGCTTTGTCTGGGGCGCAACCTTTCTGCTGATCAAGCTGGCGCTGGACGGGATCACCCCGTTCTGGCTGGCCGCCGGGCGGATCGGATTTGCCGCGCTGCTGCTCTGTGCGGTGTGGGGCTGGCGCGGGTTCAAGCTGTTCCGGGGCGAGGCCAACTGGCCCTCGCTGGTGATCATCGGCATCCTCAGCACCGCCCTGCCCTTCATGCTGATCTCCTGGGGCCAGCAGCATGTCTCCTCCGGCTTTACCGGCGTCAGCATGGCGGCGATCCCGCTGATGGTGCTGCCGCTGGCGCATTTCTTTGTGCCCGGCGAGCAGATGACCCTGCGCCGCCTGATCGGCTTTGCCATCGGCTTTGCCGGTGTTGCGCTGCTGATCGGCGGCAAGGCGTTTGAGACCAGCGGCGCCGAGCTGGAGGCCTATGGCCGCGCCGCCTGCCTGTCCGCAGCGGCCTGCTATTCGGTCAGCTCGATCCTGACCCGCCGCCTGCCGCCGGTGGATCCGGTGGGGCTGGCGGCTGTCCTGCTGGTGATCGGCTGCTTCATCATCTTCCCGGCCGCCTGGGCCGCCGAAGGGCCGCCGGTGATGCCGGACACCCGCACTCTGGTAATTGCCGCCATCCTCGGCCTGATCCCCACCGCCGCCGCCAACCTGCTGCGCGTCATCGTGGTGCGCGAGGCCGGGCCGACCTTCATGACCCTCACCAACTACCAGGTGCCGGTCTGGGCCGTGGTGCTTGGGGCGGTATTCCTGGGCGAGGAGCTGCCGCCCTCGATGCTGCTGGCGATGGTGATGATCCTGGGCGGCCTTGGCCTCAGCCAGTTCGGCAGGCTCAGCCGCCTGTTCAGCAAGGGGCGCTGAGCGCCCCCTGCCGGATCACTACGCGACGGCGGCCTCCACCGCGGCGACCACGCTGTCGACCGCCAGCGTCATCAGCTCGGCGTCCTCGCTTTCCGCCATTACACGCACCAGCGGCTCTGTGCCGGACTTGCGGATCAGCAGCCGCCCCTGGCCGTCCAGCATCTTCTCCGCCGCGGCAATCGCGTCCTGCACGTGCTCATGTTCCAGCGGCGCCTGTCCGGCCTGGAACCGCACATTGCGCAGCCGCTGCGGCACGGTTTCGAACTGATGCGCCAGCTCGGAGGCCTTCTTGCCCGTCTGCACCATCTCGGCCAGAAAATGCAGCCCCGCCATCAGCCCGTCGCCGGTGGTGGCGTAATCGCTCATCACGATGTGGCCCGACTGCTCGCCGCCCAGGTTGAAGCCGCCCTCGCGCATCCGCTCCACCACATAGCGGTCGCCGACGGCGGTGCGCTCCAACCCCAGGCCCTTGCCGTTCAGATAGCGCTCGAGCCCCAGGTTCGACATCACAGTTGCCACCAGCGCGCCGCCTGCCAGCTGGTCCTGCTCGGCCCAGCGGGTGGCCAGCAGCGCCATCAGCTGGTCACCATCGGCGACCGTGCCGGTCTCGTCGATCAGGATCACCCGGTCGGCGTCCCCGTCCAGGCAGATGCCGACATGGGCGCCATGCGCCACCACCGCTTCGGCCGCCGTCTGCGGATGGGTGGAACCGCAGCCGCGGTTGATGTTCAAACCGTCCGGCGACACCCCCACCGGGATCACCTCGGCACCCAGTTCCCACAGAACCTCAGGAGCGGTCCGGTGCGCCGCGCCATTGGCGCAGTCGATCACCACCTTCAGACCGTTCAGACCCAGATTGCGCGGCAGGGAGCTCTTGACCCGCTCGCCATAACGGAAGCGGGCATCGTCGATCCGCTTGGCACGGCCGATGTTGGCCGCCTGTGCCGGCTCGACGCCTGCCTCGACCAGCGCCTCGATTTCGATCTCGGCACTGTCCGACAGCTTGAAGCCGTCAGGGCCAAAGAACTTGATGCCGTTGTCCTCGGACGGGTTGTGGCTGGCAGAGATCATCACCCCCAGATCCGCCCGCATCGAGCGCGTCATCAGCCCCACCGCGGGCGTCGGCACCGGCCCCAGCAGCAGCACGTTCATGCCGGTCGAGGTCAGCCCCGCCGTCAGCGCGTTCTCGAACATGTAACCGGACAGCCGGGTATCCTTGCCGATCACCACCCGGTGCACCCCGGTGCCATCGCGCCGGAAATAGCGCCCGACGGCGGCGCCGATGCGCAGCGCCATCTCGGCGGTCATGGGATGGGTGTTGGCGGTGCCGCGCACGCCATCGGTACCAAAGAGTTTCCGCATTATGCTTTCCTGCCTAAAAGGCCTTACCGGACTGCCTGCCAAAGGCGCAGGGCCTGAACCGTCTCAGCCACGTCATGCACCCGCAGGAATTGCACGCCTTGCGCCAGGGCCGCAAGCCCCACGGCAATCGAGCCCGGCGCCCGGGCTTCAGCGCGCGGCTCCTCGCCGATCTTGCCGATGAACCCCTTGCGGGACACCCCCAGCAGGATCGGGCAGCCAAGCCCGTGAAACAGGCTGAGATTGCGCAGAAGCGTCAGATTGTGTTCCAGCGTCTTGCCAAAACCGATGCCGGGGTCAATCACGATCTGCTCGCGGATCACCCCGGTGGCTTCCAGCCGGTCGATCTGCTGCTCCAGGAAGTCATAGACGTCCAGCAGCACGTTGGCGTATTGCGGATCGTCCTGCATGGTGGCCGGGTCGCCCTGGGCATGCATGACGCAAACCGGCACGCTGGCCTGCGCCGCCAGCGGCGCCAGCGCGGGATCAAAAGTAAAGCCGGACACGTCATTCAGCAGGTCTGCCCCCGCCTCCAGCGCCTCCATCCCGACATTGGCCTTGCGGGTATCGATAGAGACTGGCACGGAGCTTTCGGCCCGGATCGCCGCAATCACCGGTGCGGTGCGGGCAATTTCGTCGTCCTCAGTCACTTCCTCGGCGCCGGGACGGGTGGACTCGCCGCCCACATCAATGATCGTGGCGCCTTCGGCCACCATCCGCAGCGCCGCGGCCTTGCCCGCCTCAACGCCCGCATGTTTGCCGCCGTCGGAGAAACTGTCCGGGGTCACGTTGAGGATGCCCATGATCTGCGGCTGGGTCATGTCCAGCCCGGCAATCGAGGCGCGCCGCGCGCTCAGGCGGCGGCGTTGCAGCTCGGGCACCAGTCCGGCCGGCGCGATCCGCGGCGGCGCCTCGCGGCTCAGGATCTCAACCTCGGTGAACCACAGGGCACTGCCCGCCAGCGGGACCGCGCCCTCCGGGCGCGCCTCGCCATGTCGAACCAACGGCCGGTAATATGTCACAGTTGTGCTTGCTCCACGCTGACGGCCCGCAAGGGGACGCCGGGATTATCAGGCAAATCCCCGCCAAGCACAATCATTTCACCAGCCTCGAAGGTTGCCGCGAACCAGGCCGCCAGCGCCACCGAGTTCGAGGGCGGTGCCGAGGGCCCCTCGACCGCGTCCAGCACGATCTTGGAGGGGGCCCAGACGCAGATCTGGCCGTTCTTCATTGCCCAGTCCAGCTCGGTCCGGGTGGAAACCACCACGCAGCGGTCGTCCTTGGCCGCCAGCCGCCAGGCGTTCTGTTCGATCGCCAGGAGGTCGATGCGCCGCTGGGTCCACTTGTGGCCCGTCGCGGGCACCTGCAGCGGGTGGGTGCCGACACACAGGATCAGCGGCCGCTTGCGGCATTCCATCTGGTCGATCCAGCCCGTCAGGTTTTCGCTGTCGATGGCAGCGTTGGACAGATACATCAGCCGCGGATGCGGGCGCTCTTCCTCATTCACCAGATGGCTGATCTGATCCTTGGAGCGCACCACCTCGACACCCAGCGCGCCGGGGCCGCGGTCCAGCTTCTCGATCCGGACAAAGGCGCGCACCGCCTGATGCTCCAGCAGGATCCGCTCGGCCACGCGCTCGGCCAGGGTTTCCAGCAGGTTCAGCCGCTCCGCCGCCAGCTCATGCGCGATCGCCTCCGTCACCTTGTCGTAGGACAGGATGCGGTCGACGTCGTCATCCAGATCCTTGGGCAGCGGCGCCACTTCGACCACCACGTTGAAGCAGATCCGCTGGGTGGTGCCGCGCTCGGCCTGAAACGCACCGATCTCCACCTCGACGGTATGGTCGCGCAGGGAAATGCGGTCCAGCGGACCCGGTGCGGCAGTGGCCATGGAACGCTCGGACGGGTGCGCAAAGGCAAGGCGGATTTCAGAGGGCATGGGAAATGGGCCTTTGGCTGGCTGTGTCGGGTGTGGGTCCCAACAATAGACTTTCGGCGCCTTCATAACAGTCCCGCAAACGCCACGCCAGTAGCTGAAAGCGGCACGGGCATGCCGCCTTCAGGCACTC
Organism: Leisingera coralii; assembly: GCF_049056525.1. Taxonomy (NCBI): domain Bacteria; kingdom Pseudomonadati; phylum Pseudomonadota; class Alphaproteobacteria; order Rhodobacterales; family Roseobacteraceae; genus Leisingera; species Leisingera coralii. Next base: position 47,035 of record NZ_JBHUPT010000056.1, read on the forward strand.
AGTTGCTCAGCGCGGTCCGGTAGCGATCGTCGCGGTAGAACACATGCACGCCGATGCGCGTGGTGTTTGTGAAGACCCGGCTCCAGCGCGGCCGCACCGCAGTGGTGTGATAGTAGGTCGCGCCATCGGTCAGCTCGGTCTTGAGCCCGTCCAGCGCCGCCCGCGCCACCTTGGCCACCCGCTGATAGGCCTTCTTTTCGTTGATCACTTCCTTGTAGCCGTCGCAGGTGTAGGTGAACTGGCACTGGTACTTGCGCCCGGTCCCCTGGTTGATCACCCCGCACAGCGTGTCCGGAAACTGTTCGCTTTCGACCCGGTTCAGGATCACCTCGGCCACGGCGAACTGGCCTTTCACGGTCTCGCCCCGGGCCTCGAAGTACAGCGCCTCCGCCAGGCAGGCGAATTGCTCGCCGCCTGTCGCCTTTGGCCGCGAGTCCAGCCACGCCTTGCTGTATTCGACTTTCGCCTGGGGTTTTCGGCTCTTGAGCGGATTTGCGCGGAATCCAAACAATCCGCTGAACTTTCGCGCAGGTACTGCGTTGAGACTGGCCTGTTCACGCTCGATCAGCGAATCCAGACCGGTTTCGGCAGCAACACTTTTACCCATCGTGATGGTGGCAGCCATCACGGCAATCATAGTCAACAATTTCATTCAGGGTTCCCCCGTCCTTTTGGCTTGCGCCCGGTCTCCCCGGCACATGCGGTCGCATCCCTTAATGGAAACGGCCCAAAACGTCCAGCTTCCGGGGGGCTACCGATGGACAAGGGAAACACACGAGCCGCCGGTCTCACGCCGGCTGCTGCTGGATGCCCTGTTTTTTCTTAATATTTTGTGTAGGTTGGCGCGACCTGTCCGGTTTGGCTGGAAATTGCCAATTGGGCTGCGGCCAATCGCGCAACCGGCACGCGAAACGGCGAGCAGGAGACATAGTCAAAGCCCGCATCGCGGCAAAATGCAATCGATTCGGGGTTGCCGCCATGCTCGCCGCAGATCGACAAGGTGATATTTCCATTTTCTGCCCGGCCGCGCTGCACGCCCAGCTTCAGCAGCTCGCCAACCCCGTCGGTGTCCAGCACATGGAACGGGTCCTCCGGGAAGACGCCCTGGTTCACGTAATCCGACATGAACCGCCCCGCATCGTCGCGCGACAGGCCATAGGTCATCTGGGTCAGGTCGTTGGTTCCGAAGCTGAGGAACGCGGTATGCGGCGAAATCTCCCCCGCGCGCAGCGCCGCGCGCGGCGTTTCCACCATCACCCCCAGCCGGTAGGTGAAATCCTCGCCCCGCTCCGATTTCACCGCGGCAGCCACCGCATCAATCCGGGCCTTGACCAGTTCCACCTCGCGCTTGGCCGAAACCAGCGGGATCATGATCTCCGGCACCACCGGATCGCCCCATTTGGAGGCCTCCAGCGTGGCTTCAAAGATCGCCCGTGCCTGCATGTCGTAGATTTCCGGCACCGTAACCCCCAGCCGCACGCCGCGCAGGCCCAGCATCGGGTTGTATTCACCCATCTCCTCGACCCGGCGGGTGACATCGCTCACCGGGATACCCAGCGCCTCCGACAGCTCGCGCTGGCCGGTCCTGGTGGCGGGCAGGAATTCATGCAGCGGCGGGTCGAACAGGCGGATGCAGACAGGCATCCCCTCCATGATCCGGAACAGCTCGCGGAAGTCGTCGCGCTGCATCGGCAGCAGCCGCTCCAGCACCGCAGCGCGGCCCGAGGGCGTATCGGCAAAGATCATCTCGCGCATCACCGTCAGCCGCCCGGGCTCAAAGAACATGTGCTCAGTCCGGCAGAGCCCGATACCCTGAGCGTTGAATTTCCGTGCTGTTTCAGCATCTTCCGGGGTGTCCGCATTGGCACGGATGCCGATGTCGCGGGCCTCGTCCGCCCAGGTCAGCAGGGTCTGCAGAGCGCCGTCCTGGGCCGCTTCCAGCATCTCCGGCTGGCCCGCCAGCACCTGGCCGCTGCTGCCGTCGATGGTGATGGTGTCGCCGGCCTTGAACATCCGGCCGTCCGCCGCCTGCAGCATCTTGCGCTTGGTGTGGAACCTCATGTTCGAGGCGCCCACGATACAGGGCAGCCCCAGACCGCGGCCAATCACCGCGGCGTGGCTGGTCATGCCGCCCTTTTCGGTCAGCACCCCGGCCGCGGCGTGCATGCCGCGCACATCCTCCGGCGAGGTTTCCCGCCGCACCAGGATGCAAGGCTCGCCGCGCGCCGCACTGGCCTGCGCCCCGGCAGCGGTAAAGACCAGCTTGCCGGTGGCCGCACCCGGGCTGGCGGCAATGCCGCGGCCGATCACGTCGCGCTTGGCATACGGCGCCACCTGCCGGTGCAAAAGCTCGTTCAGGATATGCGCATCAACCCGCATCAGCGCTTCTTCCTGCGGGATGATGCCATCCTCCGCCAGCGCCACCGCAATCCGCACCGCCGCCTGCGCCGAGCGCACCACCCGCACCCCGTCCAGGATATGCACCCGGCCGTTGTCGACGACAAACTCCAGCTGCATCTCCTCGCGCAGCTTGCGGCGCATCAGCGCGGCATGGGCCTGCAGGTCGTTAAAGGCCTCCGGCGCCAGCTCCTCCAGCGACAGCCCGCGGGCGTCCTTGGCCAGGTACAGCGCCCCGGCCCCCGCCCCCAGCGCATCACGGCCCTGGCTCTGGCTCAGGTAGCGCCCGGTCAGCTGCGGTTTGCCGGTGGTGGAATTCACCAGCTGCAGCACGCCGGAGCCGCACTCGCCCTGCCCCACACCGGGGATCATTTCCTGCACCACCAGCCCGAGACCGGCATCGGCCGGCGCGCCCTTGGCCTGGCGCAGGATCCGCGCCGAGGTGCCTTCCCAGGCCCGCGCCATCGAGCGCAGCACTGCCGCCAGCTGCTCGCCCGGGTCCTGCGGGAACGGCTCGTCGGTTTCCGCCTCATAGGCATGCAGGATCTCGCTCAGCGCATCCGGCCCGCCATCCTCGACATCGTCGAATACATCCGGGTCCAGCCGCGCCACATGCACCGCATAGGATTGCACAAAGCGCAAATACAGCGCCGCCGCCGCCTCGCGTCCCAGGGTGTCGCACAGGTCGACATAGCGCGCATCGTTCATGCCGATGTTCAGGATCGCACCGGGGCCGCCCCAGTCCGGGTCCTCGGACGAGGGCCGCACGCACAGCAGCGCCTCCGGGTCGAACTCGCCCAGCACGACCGACAGATCCGGCATCTGCCCTTCGGCAATCGCATGCACCGCATCAAAGGACAGCGCCACCGTGCGCGGCACCGGCAGGTCCAGCCGCACCAGCCGCTGCAGGCACTTGGCCCGCCCGCCATGGGTGGCGGTGGCAATCGGCGCGGTCGCGGTGATGAGGCAGGCCGGCGGGGTCTGTTCGAAATCTTTCTGCACTGCAGCGCGTCTCCTTTGCCTGTCACCATAAGGGGATGCGGCGATGGCGCAAGAGTCTTGTAACAGTTTGCCGGCGGCGGAGGGCGGTTCTGAAAAGAAAACCGGCCTTCCCTTGCGGAGTGAGGCCCGTCCAGGAAACCGTCCGGGGGACGGTTTCAGGCCTGAACGGGCGGAGCCCGAAACCGGTGCCTCCGGCGGGAGTATTTTCTTCAAAGAAGAAGTAGGAGTGTGGCGCTCAGCCCTCGACCTTGGTGAGGTCGGCGACCTGGCCGCAGACCTGGCGGATCTGGCTCAGCAGGTTGAGGCGGTTGCGGCGCAGCACCTCGTTCTCCGCGTTCACCTGCACCGCTTCAAAGAACGCATCGACCGGTGCGCGCAGGGCGGCCATGCCCCGCATGGCTGCCGCGAAATCCTCGGCCTCAATGGCCGGAGAGATCGCCGCCCCGCCGGCCTCCAGCGCATCGAACAGCGCCTTTTCGGTTTCGTCCTCAGCAAACTTGCGGTCGGCGCCGAACGAGTATTCCACGCCGTCCTTTTCCTCCGCCTGGCTGAGGATGTTGTTGGCGCGCTTGAAGCCCTGCAGCAGGTTCTCGCCGTCCTCGGTCTTCAGGAAGTCCTCAAGGGCGCGTGCGCGTTTAACTAGCAGGGTCAGGTCGTCGTTGCCGGCCATCGCGATGCAGGCGTCGATCACGTCGTGGCGGATGCCCTGATCGCGCAGGAAGACCTTGAGACGGTCGTGAAAGAAGGTGAGCAGGTCAAGCGAGGTATCCGGCAACTCCTGACCCAGTTTCTCGACAAGCCTAAGTTCCGGATTTCCCCGTTGTTCCAGAACAGTTTGCACTGCCGCACTAAACACACCGTGTTGAGCGATTTCCTTGAGAATGACACGCAGTGCTGAAAGTTCACTGTCTCCAGCGTTGCCGGTGTTAATAAAGATATTATGGCGCAGCAGCTGTGCATCAAAGAACCGGTCCAGCCGGATCCGCACATCATTCTCCAGCACCAGCCGGATCACCCCCAATGCAGCGCGGCGCAGGGCAAAGGGGTCTTTCGAGCCGGTGGGCTTTTCGTCAATCGCCCAGAAGCCGGTCAGCGTGTCCAGCTTGTCGGCCAGCGCCACCGCGACCGACACCGGCTCCGACGGCACATCATCGGACGGCCCCAGCGGCGAATAATGCTGCTGGCAGGCGTTCGCCACTTCTTGCGGCAGGCCCGCGGCCTCGGCATAGTAGCGGCCCATCAGGCCCTGAAGCTCCGGGAATTCATAGACCATCTCAGACGACAGGTCGGCCTTGGCCACCCGTGCCGCCTGTTCTGACAGATCGGCATCAGCCCCAACCACAGGCGCGATCTCGCGGGCCAGCGCGGCAATGCGGTCAATCCGCGCCGCCTGGGTGCCCAACTTGTTGTGGAAGGTCACGTTGCCGAGGTTCTCCACCCAGGCGCTCATGCCCGCCTCGGACTTCGCCGTGCGCAGGTCGTTCTCCCAGAAGAACTTGGCGTCCGCCAGACGCGCCGACAGCACCTTCTGGTTGCCCGCCAGGATGGTGGCGCCATTGTCCGCGGTCTCGCGGTTGGCAACGGTGATGAACTTCTCGATGCGGCCGGTCTTGGGGTTCTTCACCGAGAAGAACTTCTGGTGCTCCTTCATCGAGGTCTGCAGAACCTCCGGCGGCAGCTCCAGGAACTCCTCGTCGATGGCGCCCATCAGCACCACCGGCCATTCGACCAGCCCGGCAACTTCGGCCAGCAGGCCCTTGTCCTCGACGACGTCCAGACCGTTGGCAAAGGCCTGATTGGTCGCCTCCTGCCAGATCGCCTCGGCCCGCTCGCGGGCGTCCAGCACCACATGCGCGCGCTTCAGCTTGGCGGCATAGTCGTCAAAGCCGCTGACAGTGATCTCGTCCGGCGCCATGAAGCGGTGGCCGCGGGTGGTGTTGCCAGCCTTGATGCCGTCGATATCCAGATCGACCACGGAGGTGCCGTTTTCATCCGACAGGATGCACAGGATCGAGTGCAGCGGCCGCACCCAGCGCAAGGAGCCTGCGCCCCAGCGCATCGACTTGGGCCAGGGGAAGTTGCGGATAGTGTCTTCCAGCACTTCGGCAATGATCTCCGCCGCCGGGCGGCCCGGCTTCTCGATCATCGCGAAGTAGACCGCGCCCTTGGGGGTTTCACGCTCTTCCAGCCGGCCGCGGGTCAGGCCCGCGCCGCGCAGGAAGCCTTCGATGGCCTTGTCCGGCGCGCCGACCTTGGGGCCCTTGCGCTCTTCGCGGACGGTGGGGCTTTCGGCCAGCAGGCCGTCAACCGCCAGGGTCAGGCGGCGCGGCGTCGACAGCGCCGCGGCGCCGGCATAGGTGAGCCCCGCCTCGACCAGGCCGTCGGTCACGCGGTTCTTCAGGTCCTCGGCGGCACGCGCCTGCATGCGGGCCGGGATTTCCTCGGAAAACAGTTCAATCAGCAGATCGGGCATCAGATATCCTCACGGATGGCTGCGCAAGCGGGCGCAGCGGAAAATTGGAAAATGGCGGGATCAGCGTGGAACGTCATTCGTCTGCCTGCCCGGCTTCGGGTGCCTGCCCGGCTTCGGGCGCCTCGCCTGCCTCGGGCCGCGGCGGGCATTCCTCGCCCACCACGGTGCCGTCATAGGCTTTCTGGCCGCAGTCGTTCAGCTCATGCCAGACATAGCCGCGGCCCTCACCGGTGACGGCGACAATGCGGTCGACACCATAGGAGATGTTCTTGACCGACAGGAACGACTTGGCCGAGCCATCCGCCAGCTTGGCGCCGATGGCCGCAGCATCGAAACACTCGAACCACTCCGGCGCATTGCGCGGCTCGACCTTGTCGGACAGGGCAAAGAGCTGCGCCAGCTCATCCGGCGTCACATTGGTGCTGAAACAGGCGCGGTAGCGGATCGGCGAGCTGCCGGCGTCAATCGCCTCGAAGTCGGAATAGGCAATCGGCTGCGCCGCGCCGCCGTCCAGCGGCACCAGCACCACGTCGCGGCCCGGCTGCAGCTCCACGTCGTCGTAGAAGCCATAGACCTGCAGGTAATACATCGCCCCGCCCGCGGCCAGCGCGCAGACCAGCAGGAATACGGAAATCAGCTTGCCCGCCATGAGTTACAGCCACTCCAGGTTGACGGACGGCCGGGTCAGGGACGCCGCCTTCCGGCGCAGCGCCTTGTAGCGGTCCCGCATCGCCGGCAGGTCGTATTCATGGGTTTCGCAGAAGATATAGTCGATCTTCTCGCGCAGCGGATCCTCCAGCAGCGCCTCAAGAAGCGGCACTTCGCTGCCTTCGATGTCGATCTTCAGAATGCCGATATCCAGGTTGCGGCTGCGGATGAACTCGAGGAAGTCGATCACTTCCACCTCGGCCGCGGCCTGGCCCTCATCGACCTGCTCGAAATCCGGCACCAGGCTGGACACCTGCGAGATCTTCTCCGGGTCGGTGTCAAAGGCCTCGTGGCGGTAGAGGGCGGCGGTGCCGGCCGACACGCCGGCAGCGGCCTCAATCACCTCGACGTTGCCGAGATGCGCCGTGTTCTTGCGCAGCTGCTCCGCGGTCCAGGGGTCAGGCTCGAAGGTGTAGACATGCGAGGCGGTCTGCGCCAGGCGCTCGGCAAAGGTGCCGACGTTGCCGCCCAGGTCAATGGCCACCTTGCCGCGCGCGGCCTCCTGCGCGCGGGCAAATTCGGCGTCCACTTCCTGCCAGCGGCCGCGCCGGTACTTGCGCGCGTAGTAATAGCCCTTGTCGCCGGGCAGATACTGCAGAATGCCGTACTTCAGCATTTGCAGGGCTGACGGGGTTTTCATCTCACTCATGCCGCATGCCCTCCCGCTTCGGTCTGCACAAAGGCGTCGGCGCATTGCTTGGCCAGCGCACGGACGCGGCCGATATAGGCCTGGCGCTCGGTGACCGAAATCACCCCGCGGGCGTCCAGCAGGTTGAAGATATGCGAGGCCTTGATGCACTGGTCATAGGCCGGATGCGCCATGACGATCCGCTTGCCGGTCTTGGGGTCCTGATGCTCTTGCGCCAGGATCGTGGCGCATTCGGCCTCGGCCTCCTCGAACTGGCGCAGCAGCACCTCGGTGTTGGCCACGTCAAAGTTCCAGCGCGCGTATTCTTCCTCGGTCTGCTTGAACACATCGCCATAGGTCAGCGGAATCGGCGCGTCCGGGTCGTTGAAGGGCATGTCCATCACGTGATCGGCACCCAGCACATACATCGCCAGACGCTCCAGGCCATAGGTCAGCTCGCCGGACACCGGGTGGCAGTCATGGCCGCCGACCTGCTGGAAATAGGTGAACTGGCTGACTTCCATGCCGTCGCACCAGACTTCCCAGCCCAGCCCCCAGGCACCCAGCGTCGGGCTTTCCCAGTCATCCTCGACAAAGCGGATGTCGTGCAGCGCCATGTCGATGCCGATCGCCTCCAGCGAGCCCAGGTAAAGCTCCTGCAGGTCCGGCGGGCTCGGCTTGATCAGCACCTGGTACTGGTAATAGTGCTGCAGACGGTTCGGGTTCTCGCCATAGCGCCCGTCGGTCGGGCGGCGCGAAGGCTGCACATAGGCCGCGGCCCAGGCCTTGGACCCCAGCGAGCGCAGCGTGGTCGCCGGGTGGAAGGTCCCGGCGCCGACTTCCATGTCATAGGGCTGCATCACCGCGCAGCCTTTGGAGGCCCAGTAGCTCTGAAGCCTCAGGATAATCTCTTGGAAGGAGCGCGGCGCGCCGTTGGTCTGGGTCATCTCTCATCCCTTTTGGGGCAGCGGGCCTTCAGGGCCGGCCGGGGCAGCAATTGCGGGGATCTTCCTATGCAAGGCTTTTGGCAGGGTCAACGCCCTGCGGGCGCTTGCCCCGCTGCTGCGGCCCGCCGCACGCAGCGGATCGGCAACAAAAGTGCGGGAATGCGGCAACGGGCCGGGAATTCCCCCTGCCAAGAGGAGTTCCCTTCGGCCGCTCAAAATGCTTAACCTCCGCGGCAAAGAATAAGAGTACTTCCGGGATACGAGGCCCTGACAATGAATAAACTGATTGCCGCTCTGGCGCTGCCGCTGATCGCGCTGGCCATTGCGTTCTCTGCGCCGGTTTCGGCGCAAAGCAGCCGGGATGCGGTCTGGATCCAGATCGCCGCCCGCTCCTCCCTGCGCGAGGCCGAAAGCGAGGCGCGCAGCTATGCCGCGCGCCTGCCCGACGTCTCGGGCTACGCGCTTGGCGGCGGCTGGTACGGCGTGGTCCTGGGCCCCTATGCCCGCGAGGACGCCGAACGGGTGCTGCAGGTCTACCGCGCCGAGGGCCAGATCCCGCGCGACAGCTTCATCGCCTTCCGCCGCAACCTGCGCAGCCAGTTCTACCCGGTGGCGGCAGATGCCACGCCGCCGGCAGAGCCGGAAGCCGCCCCGGCACCCGCAGCGCCCGCCCTGGCAGAGCCGGAACCGCAGCAGCAGGCCGCACTGCAGTCCACCCTGCCCGATGAAAGCCCGGCAGAGGCACGGCGCAGCGAACGCGCCCTCAGCCGCGAGCAGCGGATGGAGCTGCAGGTGGCTCTGAAAGCGGCGGGTTTTTACGACTCCGGCATCGACGGCGCCTTCGGCCGCGGCACCCGCGCTTCGATGAGCAACTGGCAGGCGGCCCGCGGCTTTGAGCCGACCGGCGTTCTGACCACCGCCCAGCGCCAGGTGCTGCTGGATGAGTACAATGCGCCCCTGATCTCGGTCGGCATGGCCCGCATCGAGGACGCCAAGGCCGGCATCGCCCTGCAGATGCCCGCGGATGAGGTGGGGTTCGACCGCTATGAATCGCCCTTTGCCCATTACACCAGCAAGGGGGATCTGGGCGCCCAGGTGCTGCTGATCAGCCAGCCCGGCGACAAGCGCACCCTGTTCGGCCTCTACGACATCCTGCAGACGCTGGAGATCGTGCCGCTGGAGGGCCCGCGCCAGCGCGGCAGCGGCAGCTTCACCATCGAAGGCCGCAACGACCGGATCGTCTCCTTCACCCAGGCCAGCCTGAAAAACGGCGAAGTGAAGGGCTTCACCCTGATCTGGCCCGCCGGTGACGAAGACCGCCGCGCCCGGGTTCTGGCCGCGATGCAGGCCAGCTTCACCCGCCTCGACGGCGTTCTGGACCCGGCAGCGGGCGGCGACGCGGTGCAGGACATCGACCTGGTCGCCGGCCTCGAGATCCGCAAGCCGAAACTGTCGCGCTCGGGCTTCTTCGTGGATGGCAACGGCAGCGTGCTGACCACCTCGGACGTGGTGGCGGGCTGCACCCGGATCACCCTGGACCACGGCTATGCGGCCGAGATCGCGGCCAATAACGCCGCCGACGGCATCGCCATCCTGCGCCCGGCAGAGCCGCTGGCCCCGGCCGCGGTGGCCGAGCTCAGCACCTCCTCGCCGCGGCTGCAGTCCGAGATCGCGGTGTCCGGCTTCTCCTACGAGGGCGTTCTCGGCGCACCGAGCCTCACCTGGGGCAAGATCGCCGACCTCAAAAGCCTGGACGGCAACACCGGCGTGGCGCGCCTCGACCTGGCGGCCCAGCCCGGTGACGCCGGCGGCCCGGTGCTCGACAGCACCGGCGCGGTGCACGGCATGCTGCTGCCGCGGCAGCCTGACGGCAAGCAGCTGCCCGAAGGCGTGAGCTTTGCGGTCAACGCCGAATCCCTCCGCGGCGCGCTGAGCGCCGCCGGGGTGACCGCGGCCAGCAAATCCCCCGCCGCCGGCAGCCTGCCCAGCGCGGCAATCGCCCGGCTCGCCTCCGGCATGACCGTCCTGGTCAGCTGCTGGGAGTAAGCGCCCGGCACGGGCACGGGCACTGAGGTTCAGAAAACATCAGCCGGCGCGCACATCGCGCCGGCTTTTTTCGCGGCCGGTGCCGCACCTGATTGAAAACCTTGCGCCCGTGGCACACGGGGCAGCTCCCGCCCGGCTTCGGGCCTTGCCAGGCCCTCACCCCGTTGGGCATGGCACCGCACGGACGTGCGGTGCCGCG
>NZ_JBHUPT010000057.1:0-12695 GCF_049056525.1 Leisingera coralii
CCCCGCGCCGCGCGCAGGCGCGGCGCCCGGCCCAAGGCCGCCAAGGGGGCATCAGCCCCGCTGATGGCACCTGCGGGCGCGGGAGCCCGCGCCTGCCTGCCAGGCGCACGTGGCGGTCAGTAGGGGTGGATACGCCCGTCCCAGGTGTGAAAGCAGCCGGTGGTCTCCAGCGACAGCACCTCGAACTCGTTGATCAGCCCGGCAACCGACTCTGCCACCGTGATGTCGCCCTCATCGCCGCCCATGTCGGTGCGCACCCAGCCCGGGTGGTAGATACCGACGGCAATCCCCTCCGGCTGCAGGTCGGCAGCCAGGTTGCGCCCGATGTTGAGCGCCGCCGCCTTGGAGGCGCGGTAGGCATAGCTGCCGCCCGGCGCCAGCGACTGGCTGGCCATCTGCGACGACATGATGGCGATCTTCGGCTCGTCCGCCAGCCGCAGGTTGGGCAGCATCGCCTGCACCGTCAGGAACACGCCGGTCACATTGGCCGCCAGCGTCTTGGCCCAGACCTCGGCCGAGTAATCCTCCAGCCCCATCGCCTTGTCGATATAAACCCCGGCATTGCACACCAGCAGGTCCACCGGCCGGTTCCGGATCTGGGCGGCAAACCGCGCCTGCTGGCCGGGGTCGGAGACATCCAGCTTCACCCCCGAGGAATGATCCCGCGAGGTGCCGGTCACCTCGTGGCCCGCCTCCCGCAGCTGTTTCACCAGCTCCTTGCCGATACCGCGGCTGGTTCCCGTCACAACTGCATGCATGCTGCCCTGCCCCTCAATTCGATTTGCGCCCGGGGCGGAACGGCAGCGGCATCACCGGCACGCCTTCCTCGATCAGCTCCCGCGCCTCATCCAGCTTTGCCTCGCCATGAATGGCCCGCTCCGGCGCCTCGCCCAGATGCATCGCCCGCGCCTCCCGGACAAAGTCGCCGCCAACGTAATCGGAGTTCTCCTCAACCTTCCGGCGCAGCTCGGCAATTGCCTTCTCGACCTCTCCCGAAGGGCGGCTCAGCAGGCCCGGCCCGTGCTGCGCCGCCGCAGGCGCGGGCACCGGAGCAGAAGACGGAACCGCTGCGGAGGCTTCTGCGGCCTGCGGTTCAGGCTCGCCAACAGCGGACACCGCCTTGCGCCCCGGGCGCACCCGCGGCGCCATGATCGCCTTTGTCACTTCGGTGCCGCCGCAAACCGCACAGGACACCATGCCGGCCGCTGCCAGCTTGTCAAACGCCGCCGCAGACTGGAACCAGCTGTCAAAGCTGTGGCCTTCTGCGCATTTGAGGCTGTATTGAATCATGCTTTCTCTCATAGCAGGAAGAGGCGATTAAATCTCCCTTTCCGGCAAGTGCAAGAGCCCTTGGCGCCTAAACGGCCCCACCGGGGTGCTGCAGCCGCTGCCGCAGCCGCGCTGCCAGCTCCTCCTGCGGCGTGCCGGCCTCTACCGCCAGCCGCCGCAGGCCGAAATGCACATGCGCCATCTCCCGGTAATAGCCGGAGAAAACATAGTTCACCGCCGCCCCGGCCACCGCACCGGCAACCGGCACCGCCTGCGCCGCCAGCTTCTGCCCCAGCACCGCCCCCAGCTTGGGCGCCACCTGGGCGATCAGCTTGTGCACTCCGCCGGGCAGCCCCAGCCGCAGCGAGACAAAGCCCAGATCGGCCCCGTCATCCTCCGCCAGCGGGCCCGCTGCGGCAAACACCTGGATGCAGTCGAAGGTCACGCTCTCGGCCTCCGGGTCAAAGCCTTCGGCGGCGGCGGCGCTCTGGATGGTGCGCAGCAGAAAGGCGGTGGTTGCAGGCAGCTCCACCAGCGCCCCGGGCAGGCCCGCCGCGCCGCCCGCCGCGCCCATTGCAGCGCTCACCATGCGGTCGACCCCGGGTTTCTGGTCCGGCACCAGGCGGCGCGACCGGGTGGCGCCCTTCATCGCCAGCTGCAAGGCGGTTTCCGTGGCGCCGGTCAGCCCGGCGCGCACCGGCGCCGGCAAGCGTTCCAGCAGGCTCTCGCCGCTGCCGCCCAGCCGGTTCATCAGGTCCACACCAAACCCGCCCGCCGCGTGATAGCGTTTGGCCAGCGCGTCCAGTTCCGCCTCGACCTCCTGCGGGGTAATCTCCCGCGCATTGCTCAGAATTTCCGCCACATCCGTCTCCTCTGCCTGCTAAAGAGATCGGCAGAACGGGCGGCGATTTCAACCCTGCCAGCGGGTGACCTGGCCCCGGATGCCGTCCCAGGCACCCTCCTGCAGCGCCATCCCCAGCACCCGGTCGGGGTTGGTGGGGGGCGGCATTTCAACCCCCTCCAGCCGGGTGAAGCCAAAGCGCAGATAATAGGGCGCATCGCCCACCAGCATCACACGCGCCCAGCCGCTTTCCTCCGCCTTGGCCAGGCTGTCGCGAATCAGCGACCCGCCCAGCCCCTCGCCCTGCCGCGTCGGGTGCACCGCCACCGGCCCCAGCAAGAGCGCAGGCGCTTCCCCGACCAGCACCGGCCAGAACCGGATCGCCGCGGCCAGGATGCCGTCGCTGTCGCGCGCCACCTGGCTCAGGCCCGCCACCGGCGGCACCCCGTCGCGCAGCCGGTACGAGGACAGCGCCTCGCGGCCCGGCGCAAAGCACAGGTCGTAAAGCGCCTCGACCTCCCACCGGTCGTCCGGCTGTTCCGCTTGCAATTCGATCACGCTGCCCTGCCTCCGCCAAATTCCCCTGCGGGCTGGCATTTGGCCTAACACGGGCGTAAGGCTTGGGCAAACACCTAAGCCACAGAACAGGAAGCCGGAATGTTCTACCGCCCCGAGGATGGCCACGGCCTGCCCCACAACCCGTTCAACGCCATTGTCACGCCGCGGCCCATCGGCTGGATCTCCTCGCGCTCCGCGGACGGGGTCAACAACCTGGCGCCCTACTCCTTCTTCAACGCGGTGGCCTACACGCCGCCGCAGGTGATGTTTGCCTCCACCAGCGCCAAGCCGGACCAGGACGGCACCAAGGACAGCGTCGCCAATATCGAGGCCACCGGCGTCTTTTGCGTCAACGTGGTCTCCTATGCGCTGCGCGATGCGATGAACGCCAGCTCCGGCGCGCTGCCCAAGGACGAGGACGAGTTCGCCCATGCGGGCCTGACCGCGCTTGAGTGCGAAACCATCGCCTGCGCCCGCGTCGCCGAAGCCCCGGCGGCACTGGAATGCAAGCTCACCCGGATCGTGACCCTGCCGGGCGAGGCCAACAAGGTGGTGTTCGGCGAAGTGACCGGCGTGCACATGCGCGACGAATGCCTCAAGGACGGCGCCTTCGACGTCACCACCTTCCAGCCGCTCGCGCGCCTCGGCTACCGCGACTATTCGGTGGTGCGCGACCTGTTTCCGCTCTCCCGCCCCGACGACTGAGGCCCGCGATGCCGCTTCCCGATCCCCGGAAACGCAATCCGATCATCCTGCCGGACGGCACGCCGCACGCGGGCACCGTGATGCTCGCCCGGGTGCTGGACCATCCCAATATCCAGGCGGGCGACTACAGCTACGCCTCCGATTTCGAGCCGCCGGACAATTGGGCGCAGCACCTGGCCCCCTACCTGTTCCCCGGCGCCCGCGAGCGGCTGGTGATCGGCCGCTTCTGCCAGATCGCCCACGGCGCGCGCTTCATCACCGCCTCGGCCAACCACGCGCAGGAAGGTCTCAGCTGCTACCCCTTCCCGGTGTTCGATCCCAGCCAGATGGCCGGTTTCCAGCCCGACACCCGCGACACGGTGGTGGGCAACGATGTCTGGATCGGCTACGGCGCCCTGATCCTGCCCGGCGCCCGCATCGGCGACGGCGCCATCGTCGGCGCAGGCGCCGTGGTGCGCGGCACGGTGCCGCCCTATGCCATCGTCACCGGCAACCCGGGCACGGTGCAAAGCTTCCGCTTCCCCAAACCGCAGATCGCCCGCCTGCTGGCGCTCAAATGGTGGGACTGGCCGGCAGAGCTGATCACCCGCGCCGAACCCGCGCTCTTGTCCGGCGACCTCGACATGCTCGAAACCCTCGCCCCCGATTAACCCCCTGCCCCAAGCACCTGCTGGTCCGGAGCCGCCGTCGCCTGAGACCGGACGGGCACCGGCCGCAGCGGCGGGCCAGCAGAATTGCCGAGGCTCCGCGCCGCCAGGCGTGGATACGGCCATTGTGCTTGCCCGGCGCGAGGAGCGGTGGCAGGCACGGATCAGGGGATGGGGGATCCGGACCAACGTTTGCTGGTATGGTGAGCCAGAAGCCCCCTTTCAAACAAAAAACCCGCGGCTCACCGGAACCGCGGGTTTCTCTTCAGTCCGTCCGGCGTCAGTGGCCGCCCAGGATCCCGGTCCTGACCGAGTAGTCCACCGCGACCTCGTATTCCGGGTCGTCATCGCTATCGACCATCAGATGCCCCGCCTTGGTCAGCAGCTGGTGGCAGTCGCGGCTCAGGTGCCGCAGCACCAGCTTCTTGCCTTCGGCTTCATACTTGCCGGCCACCGCCTCGATCGCCTGCAGCGCCGACTGGTCGACCACCCGGCTGCGGGCAAAGTCCACGATCACCCGCTCCGGATCGCCCGCCACATCGAACAGCTCGATGAACCCGTCGGTGGAGCCAAAGAACAGCGGCCCCTCGATCTCATAGACCTTGGCGCCCTTGTCGCTTTCGGACTCGCGGGTATAGGCGTGGATGCGGCGCGCATTGTTCCAGGCATAGGCCAGCGCCGAGACGATCACACCCACAACCACCGCAATCGCCAGGTCGGTCATCACCGTCACCACGGTCACCAGCACGATCACAAAGGCGTCCATCGCCGGCACCTTGGTCATGATCTTGAGGCTGTTCCAGGCAAAGGTGCCGATCACCACCATGAACATCACACCCACGAGTGCGGCCAGCGGGATCTGCTCGATCAGCGGCGAGGCCACCACGATAAAGGCCAGCAGGAACAGCGCCGCGGCAATGCCCGCAATCCGCGTCCGGCCGCCCGATTTCACGTTGATCATCGACTGGCCGATCATCGCGCAGCCGCCCATGCCGCCAAAGAAGCCGGTCACCACATTGGAGGCGCCTTGCGCAATGCACTCCTGCGAGGCACCGCCGCGCTTGCCGGTGATCTCCCCCACCAGGTTCAGGGTCAGCAGGCTCTCGATCAGGCCGATGGCCGCCAGGATCACCGCATAGGGCAGGATGATCTCAAAGGTCTCCCAGTTCAGCGGCACCATCGGAATATGGAAGGCCGGCAGCCCGCCCTCGATCGAGGCCATGTCACCCACCCGCGGCACATCCAGCCCCATGGCGATCACCAGCACCGCCACGATGCCGATCCCCGCCAGCGGCGCCGGGATCACCGATGTGATCTTGGGCATCCCCCAGATGATCACCATGGTCAGCGCCACCAGTCCCAGCATCAGCAGCAGCGAACCGCCCTGCAGCCACTCCGCACCGCCGGTTGCCGGATCCTTGAACTGGGTCAGCTGCGCCAGGAAGATCACGATGGCAAGGCCGTTCACGAACCCCAGCATCACCGGATGCGGCACCAGGCGGATGAACTTGCCCCAGTGCATGACACCCGCAAAGATCTGCAAAATCCCCATCAGCACCACGGTGGCAAACAGGTATTCCACCCCATGCTCGGCCACCAGCGCCACCATCACCACCGCCAGCGCGCCGGTCGCGCCGGAGATCATTCCCGGCCGGCCACCAAACACCGCAGTGATTAGCCCCACCATAAAGGCGGCATACAGCCCGACCAGCGGATGTACCCCTGCCACGAATGCAAAGGCCACCGCCTCCGGCACCAGCGCCAGCGCCACGGTGAGGCCGGACAGCAATTCGGTGCGCACACGGGCCACGGTAAAGCCCTCGTCCTGCATGATGGAGAGGTTGGGCGGGGATATCTGCTTGGCCAGCAAAGCCATGGCTGCGCGTCTCATGTCTGGTACCTGTGCTCGGGAGGGGAGTGTTCGCTGCCCGCCCCTAGCGGAAATACGCCAACGGGGCAAGGGTGCGGGGTGTGTGCGGCCCGTCGCGCGAACGTGAATTGCAACAACAGCCTGCCATACACAGGTTCAACCGCAGCACATTCCGTGGGGAAATGTTAATGCGCATCCTGCTTGCCTGCCTTGCCCTCGCCGCCGCCCCTGCCTTTGCGCAGGACCGGGCCGGAAATGACACCGCCAGCGACTGGCGGGTCAAACACTATGAAAGCTTTGGCATCTGGACCTCCGTCTGCGACGAGCGCGAGGAAGCTGGCGCGCTGATGCAGCGCTGTTACATCCGCTGGGTGGATGTGTTCTCGCCACGCCCCAAGTTCGCCGGCCAGTTCCTGTTCCTCACACCTGACGCGGACGGCTGGAAGGTGGAATTCGGCATCGAGCCCGGAACCCTGTTCAGCCCCGGCGGGTTCCGTATCGAACAGGAGGGAGAGGTCACCTGGCGCAGCCTGCACCCCGGCTGCCTCACCGGCCTCAGCTGCAGCTTTACCGGCGCGGGCGCAGATGAGCTGATTGCGCAGATGCAGGACGGCGGCGCCTTCCGCTTCACCTTCCGCGACCGGCACGGTCAGGCGCAGGATCTCACCTGGCCGCTCGAAGGGTTTGATGCAGCCTTTGCCGATTTTCAGGCTGCCGCCATGGCCCGCAGCCTTGTCAACTAGCCCTTGGGGGAAGGTCAGCAATTCTGCCATGCCAAGCTTCTGGCCGCTTTGCAGCAATCCTGCCCGCCCGGCACTCGCCCGCCTAGCGGCGGGTGGCCCCCGCTCCTTCCTCTTGAAAAAAATTTCCCCGCCGGAGGCTCCCGCCCTTCCGGCAGCCGCCCGGTGTACAGGGGGTGCACAGGGGGTGCACACATGTCACCCCCTGTTTATCTCCCCGGGCTTGCCAAATCCCGCCCCGCTTGCGCATAACCCGAACAACAGCATCAGGAGGGCAGCACGTGACCGCAGCAGAACCCCGTGAAACCATGATTGCCGTGATCGGCGGCTCGGGCATTTATGAGATCGACGGGCTGGAAGGTGCCGAGTGGGTCTCGGTCGGCACCCCCTGGGGGGCGCCGTCGGATCACATTCTGACCGGCTCTCTGGGCGGCGTGAAGATGGCCTTCCTGCCCCGCCACGGCCGCGGCCATGTGCATTCCCCGACCGAGGTCCCCTACCGCGCCAATATCGACGCGCTGAAGCGGCTGGGGGTGACCGACGTGTTCTCCGTTTCCGCCTGCGGCTCGTTCCGCGAGGAGATGGCGCCGGGCGATTTTGTCGTTGTGGATCAGTTCATTGACCGGACGTTTGCGCGCGAGAAGAGCTTCTTCGGCACCGGCTGCGTGGCGCATGTGAGCGTTGCGCATCCAACCTGCGAGCGGCTCTCGGACGCGGCAGAAGCGGCAGGCAGGGATGCCGGTATCAAGATCCACCGCGGCGGCACCTACCTGTGCATGGAAGGGCCGCAGTTCTCCTCGATGGCGGAAAGCAAGATGTACCGCGAGCAATGGGGCTGCGACGTGATCGGCATGACCAACATGCCCGAGGCTAAGCTCGCCCGCGAGGCGGAGCTGTGTTACGCTTCCATCGCCATGGTCACCGATTACGACAGCTGGCACCCGGAGCACGGAGCGGTGGAAATCACTGATATCATTGCGACTTTGCAGGGCAACTCCGCCAACGCCCGCGAACTGGTGCGCCGCCTGCCCGACCTGCTGGGCCAGCAGCGCGCAGACTGCCCGCACGGCTGCGACAAGGCACTGGAATACGCCATCATGACCGCACCGGAGCGGCGGGATCCGGCGCTTCTGGCCAAGCTGGACGCGGTGGCAGGCCGGGTGCTGGGCTGAATCCCGGCGGCAACAGGTTGCACATATCGGGGCGGGCCAGAGGGTGCCGCCCCCTTTTATTTCCCCGATCGGATCCCTTTATCAGCCAGTAGGATTTGTCTCAGGATTTCAGGACCTTTTCATGCGCCTTCACGGTTTGGACATCGCCCGTTTCCTCGCCTTCTGCGGCATGGTGCTGGTCAACTTCCGGATCGCGGCGCAAGTGACCCCGGGCACGGATGCCATCTCGCTGTTCACAAACGGCCTGGAGGGCCGCGCCGCCGCGCTGTTCGTCGTCCTTGCCGGGGTTGGCCTGTCGCTGGGCAGGCCGAACCGGGCAACCCTGTTCCGCCGCGCGGTATTCCTGTTCCTGATCGGACTGCTGAACCTGACCATCTTCGACGCCGATATCCTGCACTTTTACGCGCTCTACTTCCTGGTAGCGCTGCCGTTCCTGACAGCCTCCGGCCGGGTCCTGCTGCTGGCCGCCGGCGGCACGGTGCTGATCGGCCTGATCAGCCTTCTGGCACTGGATTACGAGGCGCATTGGGACTGGGAGACGCTGACCTACGCGGAGCTCTGGACGCCGGAGGGCTTCCTGCGCCATTCCTTCTTCAATGGCTGGCACCCTGTGTTTCCCTGGGCGGTCTTCCTGTTCCTGGGCATGTGGACCGGCCGCCTGAACCTTGCCAGCCGGTCCGTGCAGGCGCGTCTGGTTCTGTGGGGCGCGGCGGCCTCAGCGCTGGCGGTCTTGCCCGGATTTCTGGTGCAGGACCCGGAGCTGGTAGAGCTTCTGGGCACCAGCGCCATTCCTCCCGGGCCTTTCTATATCCTCGCGGCCTCCGGCAGCGCACTGGCGGTGATCGGGTTGGTGCTGGCCATCACGCCGGCGCTGGACAAGGCAGGCCTAGCCGAATGGCTGGCAGCTCCGGGCCAGCAGGCACTCAGCCTCTATGCGGCCCACATCCTGCTCGGCATGGGCACGTTGGAGGCCATGGGCCAGCTCGATGGCTCGCTGACGGCCGAACAGATCTTTGGCTACTCGCTGGGCTTCTGTGCCCTGTGCATGGTGGCGGCCTGGGTCTGGAACCTCTTTGCCAGACGCGGGCCGCTGGAGGCACTGATGCGCTGGAGCACCAGCTTTCCCCGTTGAGATCCGCTGACGGACCTGCCGCTGCGCCGCTAGCGCTTGCTGTTTTCCTTCAGGAACTTGCGGATGAAGTGGCGGATTTCACGGGCAGCCGAGGTGTCCAGGTCCTTGCACAGCTCGACAAAGGCGTCCCGGTCCTCCTTGTTCAGGCGCAGGATCAGCTGGCTGTCTTTCTTGCTGCCTTTCTTGTCCTTCCTGGCCACCCGCCTGCTCCCCCTCGTGCCGCGGCGTTGATTTGCGGCGCATTTGTATATACATTTAATATACCGGCGCAGCCGCCTGAAGCTGCGCAAAACCAGTGTAACGTTAAACAGTCGAGGCAGATCAACCATGAACATTAACGCCGCCCAAAGTCTTCTGGTCCTGCGCCGCCGTGACTGGCGCCGCGCGCATCTGGCCTGGATTCCGGAAAGCCTCTACCGCAGCTACCTTTCGCGGCGGAAAATCCGGCACGCGAAGTAACGTCACCGGAACAGCCTCCGGTTCCCCCTTGCATGACGGCGCGGCTTCGGCCAAACCCCCTGTGCCCGGCAGCGCTGCCGGGCCGCCGGAACCGATGCGCCAAGGGGAGCCAAGCCGATGCCCAAGAAGACCGCCGTCAAGGATTACATCCGCACCATCGTCGACTTCCCGCACGAAGGGATCATGTTCCGCGATGTGACCACCCTGTTTGCCGACCCGCGCGGTTTCCGCATGGCGATCGACCAGATGCTGCACCCCTACGCGGGCGAGCAGATCGACAAGGTTGTGGGGCTTGAGGCGCGCGGCTTTATCCTGGGCGGCGCAATTGCGCATCAGCTGAGCGTCGGTTTCGTGCCGATCCGCAAGAAGGGCAAGCTGCCCGGCACCACCATCAGCCAAGAGTACAAGCTGGAATACGGCGAGGCGATTGTCGAGATCCACGACGATGCGATCAAGCCGGGCGAGAAGATCCTGGTGGTGGATGACCTGCTGGCCACCGGCGGCACCGCGGGTGCGGGTATCAAGCTGATCGAGCGGCTGGGCGGCGAAATCGTGTCCTGCTCCTTCATCGTCGACCTGCCGGAGCTGGGCGGCCGCAAGCTTTTGGAGAGCATGGGCATGGACGTGCACGTCCTCTGCGAGTTCGAAGGGCTCTGAGCCGGTCCTGTCAAACGGCCCAGTGTATTAAGCGCAGACCGCGCGGCTCTCCCGCCCGTCATACGCCATTTTTGTAAAAAATGACTTTGCCGGTTGGGCATGGCCTTTCAGGTGCCCCGGAAGGGCACCTGAAAGGCGTGCCGCGCGGATGCGCGGCGCCGGGCCCAAAGCCGCCAGGCGGTCCGGCGCAGCCGGGCAGCCGCGGGTGCGGGAGCCTTCCCGTTTCCAGAATGATCAAACGGATTTGAGCACCGCGCCCGGGTTCATGATGCCATTGGGATCCAGCGCCTGTTTGATGGCCCGCATGGCCGCCAGCTTGACCGGATCGCCGTAGCGCTCCAGGTCGCCGGTCTTCATCCGTCCTACGCCATGCTCCGCGCTGAACGAGCCGCCGAAGGTGTGGACCAGGTCATGCACGGCCTTCTTCACGGCGCCGCGCAAGTGGTCGTAGTCGTCCCGCTTGCGGCCTTTGGGCGGGAACACATTGTAGTGCAGGTTGCCGTCGCCCAGGTGGCCGAAACAGTTGATGCGGAACGCGCCCAGTGCCGCCACCGCCTGTTGGCCGCGCTCAATGAACGCCGGGATTGCCGAGATCGGCACCGAGATGTCATGGCTTGAAATCGCGCCAATCGCCTTGTTGGCCACCGGGATATGCTCGCGCAGCGACCACAGCGCCTGCCGCTGCGCCTCAGATTGGGCAATGACGCCATCCTGCGCGAGCCCGGCCTGTTCGGCTGCGGCGTACAGCACTGCCAGGGCGGTTTCAGGGTCCAGCCCGCGCGGCAGCCCCACTTCAATCAGCACAGACCATTCCGGCGCAAGGGCAAACGGCTGGCGCACCTGCGGCTGGGTTTCGGCCAGGAACTCCAGCCCCTGCCGGTGGATCAGTTCAAAGGCGCTGACGGCCTCCCCTGCCTGATCCCGGGCCAGCGCCAGCAGCGCGATGGCCGCCTCCGGATCTTTCACAGTAAAGATGGCCGTGCCCTGCCCTGCCGGGATGGGCGACAGTTTCAGGGCCGCAGCGGTGATCACCCCCAGGGTGCCCTCGGCGCCGATCAGCAGGTTCTTCAGGTCATAGCCGGTGTTGTCCTTCCTGAGCCGCGACAGCCCGTGCCAGATCTCCCCCGTCGGCAGCACCGCCTCCAGCCCCAGGCAGAGGTCACGGGCATTGCCGTAGCGCAGCACGTTGACGCCGCCGGCATTGGTCGAGAGGTTGCCGCCGATCCGGGCCGAGCCTTCCGCCGCCAGCGACAGGGGGAACAGCCGTCCGGCATCCTGCGCCGCGGCCTGAACGTCGGCCAGAATGGCGCCTGCCTCGGCGATGATCACGTTTTCCTGCGGGTGGACAGCCCGGATCGCGGCCATCCGCTCCAGCGACAGCAGCAGCGGCGCGGGGCCCTCCGGCATCACCTGGCCGCCGACCAGCCCGGTGCCGCCGCCGTAGGGGACCACCGGCACCCGGGCGGCATTGGCCTCGCGAACCAAAACTGAGATCTGCTCCACGTTCTGCGGCAGCGCCAGCACTCCGGCCTGCCCCTGATAACGGCCGCGCGGCTCCTCCAGGTGGCGCGGCTCCGGCTGGCGCAGCACGCCTTCGGGCAGCAGGGCGGAGAGACGGGCGGCAAAGGCGGGATCGGCGGGGGTCAAGCTCATGCCTTATCCATGCCGCAAGGCCTGGCAGCTGGCAAGCGGGCTCATTCCCCGTCCAGCAGGTACTTGGGCCGCAGCACATGGATGGTCGGGCGGCTGGGCAGGCTGCGCAGCGAGACGGTGAGCGTGCTGCTGCCGTCGTTCACAACATCGAACTCCGGGCCGATCCGGGCCAGGAAGCGCTCCAGCGAGTAGTCGCTGAACCAATGCATCGGGATGATGACAGAGGACCGCAGCCGCCCAAGCACCTCCAACATCTGATCCAGCGGCAGGGTGATGCCGCCGTCCACCGCCGCCATCACCACATCCAGCCGCCCCAGCGCGGCGTATTGTTCCGGCGTCGGCACATGGTGCAGGTGGCCCAAGTGGCCGATGCACAGGCCAGCGGCCTCGAACACAAAGATCGAGTTGCCCCGCTGCTCCACCCCGCCGAACATGTTGCGGATGTCGGTCGGGACATTGCGGATCAGCATCTCGCCCAGGTCGAGGTGATGGTCGATGCCCGCGCCGAAAGGACCCCAGCCTTCCAGCACATGCGGGATCGCGGGGTCGGGGTGCGCGGTCCAATGGGTTTCATGGGCGTGGTTCATGGTGACGACATCGGGGATCAGCGGCGCAGCCCCGGTGAAGCCGGTAAAATCGGTGACCACGTTCAGCCCGCCTTCGGTGCGCAGCAGAAAGGAGGCATGGGCAATATAGCGGATCAGCACGCTGTCCTTGGCCACCGGGTCCTGCCAGCTGGCCTTGTGCAGGTAGCTCAGGCCGGGCGTGTCCTGCGCCAGGGCGATGCAGTGGCTGGGACGCCGCTCCTGGGCGTGGAGGGCACCGGTACAGAGGATCAGCCAAAGAAAACAACAGAGCGCGCGCATGGAGCAGGTTCTAGGGCGCAATCCACCGCTGTCAGCCCCCGGCGCGAAAAAACCCGGGGGGGCGCTCCCGCCCGCTCCGGCGGAATTGGAAATTCCGCCTTGCGGTTGGGCCTGGCGCCGGGCCTG
>NZ_JBHUPT010000058.1:0-34601 GCF_049056525.1 Leisingera coralii
GGGAGGCACCGCACCGCAGGTGCGGTGCCGCGCCCAACGGGAGCGGTGCATGTTCAATGCACCAGCGACGGGCGGGAGCCTTTGCGCTTTACGGGGCGATCCCTGCCTAAGCCTGGCCGGCCAAAGTCTTGCCACGGCGGTCGTGGCGCAGCGCGGCGTAAAGCACATGGGTGCGCCAGCGGCCGTTGATCTGCAGATAGGACTGGGCAACGCCCTCATACTTGAAGCCGGATTTCTCCAGCAGCCCGCGGGACGCCTGGTTCTCCGGCAGACAGGCAGCCTCGATCCGGGAGAGGTCCAGCTTGGTGAAGGCGTGATGCACCACCGCGCCGATCGCCTCGCGCATGTAGCCCTGGCGGGCAAAGGGCAGACCGGTCCAATAGCCCAGCGTCCCGGCCTGGGCGGGGCCGCGGCGGATGTTGTCGAGCGTGATCGCCCCCACCAGAACCTGGTCCGACCGGCGGATCAGGAACAGCGGCATGGCCGAGCCCGAGGACACCGACCGGCGCGCCCAGTAGACCCGGTTGGTGAAGCTCTTGCGGCTGAGGTGATCCGCCGCCCAGCTGGGTTCCCACGGGGTGAGATAAGCCTGGCTTTGCAGCCGCAGCGCCGCCCAGCCGTGAAAGTCCGCATGCACCGGCGGCCTGAGAGTCAGGCGCTCGGTTTCGATGCGGACCTTGCGGCGGTTCAGGAGCATCAGGCGGCGCGCCTCTCCTGCAGCCTCTCCAGCGCAGGCGCACCATCCACCGGGCCGTAAAGCGCCAGGGCTGCCGGGGCGGTCACCGCCATGGTCTCGGCCAGCGCGCGCACGTCCTTGGTGGTCACCGCGTCAATCCGCTCCACCGTGCGCTCCAGCGTCGGCACCTTGCCCCAGATCTGCACCAGCCGCGCCAGGCGTTCCGCCCGGTTCGAGGGGCTTTCCAGCCCCATCAGCATCCCGGCCTTCATCTGGGCGCGGGCGCGTTCGACCTCGGCGTCGCTCATATCGTCGGCGGCGCGCTTCATCTCGTCGATGGTGATGCCCGCAAGCTCTGCCAGCTGCTCCCCCGAAGTGCCCGCATAAACTGTCATCGAGCCGGTATCGGCATAGGACCCGGCCTGCGAGAAGATGGTGTAGCAGAGGCCCCGCTTTTCACGCACCTCCTGGAACAGCCGCGAGGACATGCCGCCGCCCAGGGCGCTGGCGTAGATCTGCGACGTGTACATGGCCTGGTCACGGTAGCCGGGACCTTCGAACGCCAGCGCAAAATGCGCTTGCTCCAGATCCTTGACCTGCCGTGCCTCGCCGCCGGTGAAGGTGGCGCCTTCGGCGGTGAAATCCGGCTTGGCCTCCATGTGGCCGAACAGCCGCTCCGCCAGCTTGACCAATTCGTCGTGATCCACGCCCCCGGCGGCCGCCAGGATCATCTGGCCGGGGCCATAGTGTTCGGCCACAAACCCTTGCAGATCCTCGCGCGAGAACGCGCGGACACGTTCCGCCGGGCCCAGGATGGTGCGGCCCAGCGGCTGGCCGCGGTAGCTTTCCTCCTGCAGCCAGTCAAAGATCACGTCATCCGGCGTATCCAGAGACTGGCCGATCTCCTGCAGGATCACCCCGCGCTCGACCTCGATCTCGCGCTGGTCGAACACCGGGTTCAGCAGGATGTCCCCGATCACGTCCACCGCCAGCGGCACATCGTCCTTGAGCACACGGGCGTAATACGCCGTCACCTCGCGCGAGGTGTAGGCGTTGATATAGCCGCCCACATCCTCGATCTCCTCGGCGATCTGCAGGGCCGTGCGGGTCTTGGTGCCCTTGAAGGCCATGTGCTCCAGGAAATGGGCGATGCCGTTCTGTTCAAGCCGCTCGTGGCGGCCGCCGGCGCTCACCCAGATCCCGACCGCCGCGGATTCCAGTCCCGGCATATGCTCGGAGACGATGCGGAACCCGTTGGCGAGTGTGTGCTGCTGAACTGTCAATTCGCGATGTTCTTTCTGATGTGATCCTCGAGGGCAGCCAGATCATTGGCGATCCGGGTGACCCGTTCCGGCCTCTCATACAGGTCCGCCATGCGCGCAGGCAAGGGCGGATGAATGCCGCTGGCGTCTTCGACAGCCGCCGGGAATTTCGCCGGGTGCGCGGTGGCTAGGGTGATCATCGGCACATCTGCCTTGCGGTGCTCGTTTGCCACTTTCACACCGACAGCGCCATGCGGGCAGATCAGCTCGCCCGAAGAGGCCAGCTCGGACTTGATGGTGGCGAGCGTTTCTTCCTCGGAAGTACGGCCCGATGCGTAATTCTCGGCCAGCGCCTGCATCGCCCCCTGGGACACGTCAAAGCCGCCGTTCTTCAGCTCGTCCATCAGCTGGGCGATGGCCTTGCTGTCCTGGCCGTAGGCGTAGAACAGGGCGCGCTCGAAGTTCGAGGAGACCTGAATATCCATCGAAGGCGAGATCGAGGGCTGGGTTTCGCCCTTGTAGTAGCCCTGTCCGGACAGGCAGCGGTGCAGGATGTCGTTCTGGTTGGTGGCGACCACCAGCTGGTCGATCGGCAGGCCCATCTGCTTGGCGATGAAGCCCGCGAAGATGTCGCCGAAGTTGCCGGTAGGCACGGTGAAGCTCACCTTGCGGTGCGGCGCGCCGAGCGACACAGCGGAGGAGAAGTAGTAAACCACCTGCGCCAGCACGCGGGCGATGTTGATCGAGTTCACGCCGGCCAGCTTCACGCCGTCTCGGAAGTCGAAGTCGTTGAACATGTCTTTGACGCGCGCCTGGCAGTCGTCGAAGTCGCCATCAACGGCCAGCGCGTGGACATTGGCGTCCCGCGGGGTGGTCATCTGGCGGCGCTGCACCTCGGACACGCGACCGTGCGGGTACAGGATGAAAACATCCACGTTATTCAGCCCGCGGAAGGCCTCCATCGCCGCAGAGCCAGTGTCGCCTGACGTGGCGCCCGCGATGGTCACCCGGTCGCCGCGACGCTCAAGCGCAGCCTGGAACAGCTGGCCGATCAATTGCATGGCGAAGTCCTTGAACGCCAGCGTCGGCCCGTGGAACAGCTCCAGCAGGAAGTGGTTCGGTGCCAGCTGTTTCAAGGGGGCGCGGGCGGCGTGGCCGAAGCCCTCATAGGCTCGGGCGATGATGCCGCGGAACTCGTCATCGGTGAAGCAATCACCGAGGAAGGGGCGCATAACGCGGAAGGCGGTTTCCTCGTAGGACAGGCCTGCCAGCGCCGCGATCTCGTCATGGGACATCTGCGGGATTTCCGCAGGCACATAGAGGCCGCCGTCGCGGGCCAGGCCCGTCAGCATTGCATCTTCAAAGGTCAGCTCGGGCGCTTGGCCCCGGGTCGAGATGTATTTCATCGCCTTCAGCTCTTCGGGTTGGGGCGGCTGCGCCGCAGGAAGTAGAGGGTCATCACCGCCCAGATAATGGCCAGCGAAAACCAGGTGATCGCATATTGCAAGTGGTCATTGGGGATGCCGGAGGTGCTGACCGGCACCGGGCGCAGGCCAGCCTCCCCTTCAGGATTGGAACGCAGGACAATCATCACCGGTTCAGTGCCCAGCTGTTCCGCCATGCGGTCCGCGTCCCGGGCGTACCAGATGTTGGCCGCGAGGTCCGGTGCAGGCGTGTAGCTGTCGGTCTCCTGCGGCCAATGGATATTGCCTTCGATGGCGGCCGGGCCGGCCAGGCGGTCTGCCTGCTTGTCCTTTGCGGGGACAAAACCGCGGTCGATCAGAACCCGGCGGCCATCCTCCAGCGTGAAAGGAGAGATCACGCGGTAGCCGGGTCCGATGTCCTTGATCGAGGTGAGGACATGCAGCTCGTCCGCACCGATTTCCCCGTCGAGGCGCACTGGGCGGTACTTGTCCGCCTCGGGGTCCAGCGCTTCGGGAAGCGCTTGAGCGGCCGCGCCGGCGATGCGCTCCTCGATTGTGGCGAGGATGCCTTCCTTCCAGGCCTTGCGCTGCAGCTGCCAGGTGCCGAGGCCGATCAGCACGGCCAGGCCCGCGCCGCTGATGATCAACAGGAAGATGACACGCCGCATCTGTGCCGCTCCGCTTCAAAACTTGGGGCGCGCAAGGTCTCCCTTGCGCGCCCCGTGTGTGACTTCATGACTGCGGATAATCAACCGCAAACATGTAACCAATACAAACCGCCCGTTACAGGCCGTCCGTTAAAGGCCAGCAGTGCCCCAGATGTAGACGGCGAAGAACAGGAACAGCCAGACGACGTCCACGAAGTGCCAGTACCAGGCAGCGGCCTCAAAACCGACGTGCTGCTCCGGAGTGAAGTCGCCCTTCATCGCGCGGATCAGGCAGACGGTCAGGAAGATGGTGCCGATGATCACGTGGAAGCCGTGGAAACCGGTGGCCATGAAGAAGTTCGAGTAGAACTCGTCACCGCCGAACTGCCAGCCTTCGTGCAGCAGGTGCGCGTATTCGTAGCCCTGCAGGAAGGTGAAGGCGACGCCGAAGGCGATACCGATGGCCAGGCCCTGGATCAGCGCCTTGCGGTCGTTGTTGTGCACCAGTGCGTGGTGCGCCCAGGTCACGGCACAGCCCGACAGCAGCAGGATCAGGGTGTTGATCAGCGGCAGGTGGAACGGGTCGACCGGATAGATTTCCGGCGCCACGTATTCGGTGCCGATGTAGGTTTCCATCGGATACATGGCGTGTTTGAAGAACGACCAGAACCAGGCGAAGAAGAACATCACCTCGGACATCACAAACAGGATGAAGCCGTAGCGCAGGCCGATGCGGACAACCGGAGTATGGTCGCCCTGCTTGCTTTCGGCAACAACTTCCGCCCACCAGGCATAAGCCGAGTAGAGCACCGCGACGAAGCCGATCCAGAACGGCCAGGCAGTGATGCCCTTCATCCAGAACACCGCGCCAACCAGCATGACGAAGGTGCCCAGAGCGGAGGCTAGCGGCCAGATCGACGGCGGCAGAATGTGATAATCGTGATTTTTAGCGTGCGCCATTTAAGTGTCCCTCACCTAGCGGCCTAGTTCGTTGTTGTGCCTGCCCCGGTGCCTTCCCCGGTGTCGAGGGCTGCGTAGCCCTCGGGCAGATCGATTTCATGGAACGTGTACGAAAGCGTGATCGTATGCACGTATTTTGCGTCCCGGTCGTCAATGATTTCGGGATCCACATAGAAGGTCACGGGCATCTGCACCCGTTCCCCCGGCTGAAGCACCTGCTCGGTAAAGCAGAAGCAGTCGATTTTCGAAAAGAACCCGCCGGCCTGATAGGGCGTCACGTTGTAGGACGCCTGCCCCGCCACCGGGCGGTCGGTCGGATTGTAGGCCTCGTAAAAGGCCAGGCCGGTTTCGCCCAGCCGGATCTCCATCTCGCGCTGGACCGGCTTGAACTCCCACGGCATGCCGCGCTGCTTGGAGCCGTCGAAGCGCACCGTGATGGTCTCGTCCAGAATGGTGTCGGACCCGCTGCTGGCCACGCCGGTAACGCCGCCAAAGCCGGTGACCCGGCAGAACCAGTCGTAGAACGGCACCGAGGCCCAGGACAGGCCGCCCATCACGACAACCACGCCCACGAGCTGGAGAACGGTTTTCCGGGGACCTTTCAGCGCCATCAGTTCTGCTCCGCCTGAGTGTCGGGGAAAGAGAAGCCGTTGGAGGTGACCTTGACCATGGTCAGGGCCAGGATCAGCACCACAAAGGCGGCCAGCAGGATGCCCACGCCGATGTTGCGGCCGGAGCGGCGCTTGTGCAGTTCGTGTTCCTTGCGCAGTGCCATGTTACCAGCCTCCCAGCCCGTAGGGCTTCAGCAGCGCCTCGCCCAGGATGGCGCCGAAGTGCAGGAACAGGTAGAGCAGCGACAGTTTGAAGAAGCTGCGCTCCACCTTGAAATTGTCTGCCTCGGAATCATCCTCGTCGCGGCGGGAGATCTTCCAGGCGCCGTGCAGGAACAGCGCGTTCATCACCAGTGCCGCGGCCAGATACAGCGGGCCGCCAATGCCGGAGAACGCGGTGCCAATGGCGAGCAGGGCCAGCAGCACGGTGTAAACCAGGATATGAACGCGGGTGGCGCGGCGGCCGTGGGTCACGGTCAGCATCGGCACGCCTGCGTCGTCATAGTCGGAGCGCATGAACAGCGCCAGCGCCCAGAAATGCGGCGGCGTCCACATGAAGGTCAGCAGGAACATCAGCCAGGGCTCAACCGACATGGTGCCGGTGGCAGCGATCCAGCCGATCACCGGCGGGAAGGCCCCTGCTGCACCGCCGATCACGATATTCTGCGGCGTCGCGCGCTTGAGCCACATGGTGTAGATCACCACGTAGAAGAAGATGGTGAAGGCCAGGAACGCGCCGGCAAAAACATTGGCCGCCAGCGCCAGCATGATCACCGACAGGCCGGACAGCGCCAGGCCCAGCGCCAGCGCCTCGCCCGGCTCGACCTTGCCGGCCGGGATCGGGCGGCCCTTGGTGCGCTTCATCACCTTGTCGATGTCTGCATCCCACCACATGTTGAGCGCACCGGAGGCGCCGCCGCCGATGGCGATGAACAGGATGGCGCAGAAACCGACGACGGGATGCACGGCGACAGGGGCGGCCAGCAGCCCGACCAGAGCGGTGAACACCACCAGCGACATGACACGGGGTTTCAGCAGGGCGAAGTAGTCGCCAAAGCTGGCCTCGTCCTCATATGCCCGGCTTGCGTTGATGCTTGCGTCGCTCATCTTGGGTCCTTTGGCGGCAACAGGTGCGCATTCCTGCGCACCCTGGTCTTGGTTCTGATCCATATGGAGCTCCCTCAAGCTCCATATAGCCAGCTATCAGTTGGAGGCGACCTGGTAGGCCTGCGGGATGCCCGCGTATTCTTCCTTGGCGCCTTCCAGCCAGGCGTCATACTCTTCCTGGGTCACGACCTTGACGGTGATCGGCATATAGGAGTGGTCCTTGCCGCAAAGCTCGGAGCACTGGCCGAAGTAGATGCCTTCCTTGCCTTCGTCGACCTTGAACCACAGCTGCGCCAGGCGGCCCGGAACGCCGTCCTGCTTCACGCCGAAGGCGGGGATGGTCCAGGAGTGAATCACGTCGGCCGCGGTAACGTTCATAACGATGGTCTTGCCCGACGGCACAACAACGGCGGTGTCGGTGGCCAGCAGGTACTCGTCCTCGGCATAGCCTTTCTCGGCCAGCTGGTCCTTCGGCAGCATGAAGCTTTCGAAGCCGAACTCGTGGTCGGTGTACTCATAACCCCAGTACCACTGGTAGCCGGTCACCTTAATGTTGATGTCGCCTTCGGGGATCTCCTGCTGGGCAAACAGCTGCGGCAGCGAGAAGGAGCCGATGAACACCAGGATCAGGATCGGGATCACGGTCCAGGCGATTTCGATCGGGGTATGGTGGGTGAACTTTGCCGGAGTCGGGTTGGCGCGGCGGTTGAACCGCAGGATCGCCCACAGCAGCAGGCCCGCGACGAACACGCAGATGACGGTGATGATCACCAGGATCATGTAGTCCAGGCGCTGCAGGCCTTCCGCCAGCGAGGTCGCCGCCGGCTGGAAGTTCAGTCCGCCGTCAACCGGCTTACCAATGGTTTCCAGGCCTTCTTGCGCCATAGCTGGAAGGCTCGAAAGGCCGGCAAAAAGGCCCGAAAGCATCAAAGCGTTTTTCATGTTCTGTCCTGATCGGTTGATCGCATTTTTCCTGCGGCAGCACGAATGGGGGGAATCAATGATTCCACAAAACGCACCAGCCCCGTTGTCTTTGACGCCGCTTAAAATCATATTCGGGCGTACAGATAAAGAGGCAGCCAAGCGTCAAACCGTCGCTTTCTTGATTTAGATCAAAAAAATCTGAGGACCGTGCCATGGAAAACCCAGCCTTCCGACCCTTTGAAACCGCGCTTCCGGAGGATGAGGCGCTGGCCACCCTGCGGGATGCGCTGAACGGTGCCGAAGATGGCGAGATCTTTGCCGAGCGCCGCAAATCGGAGGCCCTGTCCTTTGATGACGGACGGCTGCGCAGCGCCAGCTATGATGCCTCCGAGGGCTTTGGTTTGCGGGCGGTTAACGGTGATGTGGCGGGATACGCGCATTCCACCGATGTCTCGATCGCGTCGCTGAGGCGGGCCGCCGAGACGGCCAGGCTGGCCGTTGGCGAAGGCGGCGGCACTTACTCGGACCCGCCGCAGGCGACCAACAAGAAGCTCTATACCGATGCCGATCCGATCAGCGCCATGCCGTTTCCGGTGAAGGTCGAGACTTTGCGCGAAATTGATGCCTATGCACGTGATCTGGATCAACGCGTGGTTCAGGTTTCCGCGTCACTGGCCGCCTCGCTGCAGGAGGTGGAGATCCTGCGCGCCGACGGGGTGCGGGTGCGCGACACCCGCCCGATGGCGCGGCTCAACGTGTCGGTGATCGTCGAGAAGGACGGCCGCCGCGAGAGCGGCTCGGCCGGCGGCGGCGGGCGGCTGGGCCTCGACGGGCTGGTCGACCCCAAGCACTGGCAGGCCCAGGTGCAGGAGGCGCTGCGCATTGCCCTGGTCAACCTTGATGCGGTCCCCGCGCCTGCTGGCGAGATGGACGTTGTGCTTGGCCCTGGCTGGCCTGGCATCCTGCTGCACGAGGCGATCGGCCACGGGCTGGAGGGCGACTTCAACCGCAAGGGTTCGTCGGCCTTTGCCGGGCTGATGGGCCAGCAGATTGCAGCGAAGGGCGTCACCGTGCTGGATGACGGCACCATCCCGGACCGGCGCGGCTCGATCACCGTAGATGACGAGGGCACGCCGAGCCAGAAGACAACGCTGATCGAGGACGGAGTATTGGTCGGCTTCATGCAGGACCGCCAGAACGCGCGGCTGATGGGTGTCTCCCCCACCGGCAACGGACGGCGCCAGAGCTATGCCCATGCACCGATGCCGCGGATGACCAATACCTACATGCTGGGCGGCGGCGCCGAGCCGGGCGATCTGGTGGCCGGTATCAAGGACGGTATCTGGGCGGTGGGCTTTGGCGGCGGCCAGGTGGATATCACCAATGGCAAGTTTGTATTCTCCTGCACCGAGGCTTACCGGGTGAAGGACGGCAAGGTCGGCGCACCGGTTAAGGGAGCCACGCTGATCGGCGACGGCGCCACCGCGCTGAAGCAGATTCGCGGGCTTGGCAACGACATGGCGCTGGACCCCGGTATGGGCAATTGCGGCAAGGCCGGGCAATGGGTTCCAGTGGGCGTCGGCCAGCCCTCGGTGCTGATGGGGGGGCTGACCGTCGGCGGCTCTGCCGCCTGAATCAGTCCGCTAAAACTCTGCAAAATCATGATTCTGCCGCAAATTTCCGGGCCGGAAGCCAGTGCTTCCGGCCCTTTCAACTTCAAGAAATGCAATTCAATCACGGCGGGAGCGGCAATTCTCCATTTGTTTTCGACACTTAGGAAAATTTTCAGGGTATTGACCGAAAACCGCCCGCCATTCACCAACTGTTAACCGCTCAAGGGTTAATTCTAAATCCGCAAACAGGCGGAGCTGCGGATGACTGAAGAAGCACATTCTTCCACTCACCCCCCACTCCCACCCACCACGGAAGACACTCAGTTTTCATGGCTTCGTCTGTTGCGCTCCAAGCGGGTTGGCCCGGTGACGTTTCACCGGCTGCTCGCTGAATATGGTTCAGCGCAGAACGCGCTGGATGCGCTGCCCGAAGTGGCACGCTCCGCAGGCGTAAAGGGGTATGAAATATGCCCTGCCAAAGCGGTGGACGCCGAAATTAAGGCCGCAAAAGCCGCCAAAGCGCGGCTTTTGTGCTTTTCAGACCCTGGCTATCCCAAACTCCTCTCCGGGCTGAAGGATGCCCCGCCCGTGCTGTGGGCCATTGGCAACCTCTCGGTTCTGGACCGTCCGATGATTGCCATGGTCGGGGCCCGCAACGCGTCCTCTCTGGGACTGCGGATGGCCCGGTCGCTGGCGCAGAATCTGGGAGAGGCGGGGTTTACCGTGGTCTCCGGCATGGCCCGCGGCGTCGATACCGCTGCGCATCAGGCGGCGCTGAAAACCGGAACCATCGCGGTGCTGGCGGGCGGCGCCGATGTGATCTATCCGGCCGAGAACGCCCGGCTGGCCGAAGACATCTGCGAAACCGGGCTGCGGCTGTCGGAACAGCCGATGGGCCTGACACCGCAGGCCCGTGACTTCCCCAAGCGCAACCGGATCATTGCCGGGATGTCCCGCGCCGTTGTGGTGGTGGAGGCAGCGGCGAAGTCCGGCACCCTGATCACCGCCCAGGATGCGCTGGACTACGGACGCGAGGTACTGGCGGTTCCCGGCCACCCGTTTGATGCCCGCAGCTCCGGCTGCAACCGGCTGATCCGCGACGGCGCGCTGCTGGTCCGCGATGCCGCCGATGTGCTGGAGGCCCTGCCGCCGCTGGATCCGCCGCCGGCACCTGTTGCCGCGGACAGCCTGCAAGCGCCCATGGCAGGCCTGCCCCCGCCGCCGCCCCAGCGGCGCAGCCTGATGCAGACCCACGCCCTGCATCAGCAGATCCTGGGCAGGCTGGGCCCCTCCCCTACCTCCGAGACCGAGCTGCTGCGCGACCTGTCCCTGCCGCCGCATGAGCTGGCTCCGGCTCTGACGGATCTGGAGCTTGAAGGCGCCATCCGCCGCCAGCCGGGCGGGTTGCTGTGCAAGTCGTTTCCGGATGACGGCGATTGACCGCAACTGCGGCTCAAACAGTCCGCCTGCCCCCGCGTCCAATGCACCCGGATTGACAATCGCCTCTTGCGCCCCACATGTTGCCCCGCCATAGAACCCGCAGAAGTGGTCCGAAGAGGTATCAGAATTTATGCCAGTTGTTGTTGTCGAATCCCCGGCCAAAGCAAAAACAATCAATAAATATCTTGGCTCTGACTATACAGTTCTGGCGTCTTACGGGCACGTGCGCGACCTGCCGGCCAAAGATGGCTCGGTCGACCCGGATGCGGATTTCGGGATGACCTGGGAGGTCGCCAACGATTCCCGCAAGCATGTGAAGGCCATCGCCGACGCGCTGAAAGAGGACAATGCGCTGATTCTCGCCACCGACCCCGACCGAGAGGGCGAGGCGATCAGCTGGCACCTGCAGGAGGCGCTGACCAAGCGCCGCTCGATCAAAAAGGACACCGCCGTCAGCCGGGTCACCTTCAACGCAATCACCAAAGAGGCGGTAACCGAGGCGATGCGGAACCCGCGTGAGGTCGACATGCCGCTGGTCGAGGCCTATCTGGCCCGCCGCGCGCTGGACTACCTCGTGGGCTTCAACCTGTCGCCGGTGCTGTGGCGCAAGCTGCCGGGTGCGCGCTCCGCAGGCCGGGTGCAGTCGGTCTGCCTGCGCCTGATCGTCGAGCGCGAGATGGAAATCGAGGCCTTCAACCCGCAGGAATACTGGTCGGTGCGCGCACAGCTGGCCACCCCGCGCGGCCAGGAGTTCGAAGCGCGCCTGACCGTTCTGGGCGGCGAAAAGCTCGACAAATACAGCCTCAAGAATTCCACCGCCGCCGAGCTGGCGGTGCAGGCCGTGGCCTCGCGCAAGCTCAAGGTGCTGTCGGTCGAGGCGAAGCCTGCGGCCCGCAACCCCTCCGCCCCCTTCATGACCTCCACCCTGCAGCAGGAGGCCAGCCGCAAGTTCGGCATGGGTGCGCGCCAGACCATGAACGCAGCGCAGCGGCTCTATGAAGCGGGCTATATCACCTATATGCGGACCGACGGCATCGACATGGCGCCGGAGGCCGTGCAGGAAGCCCGCGCCGAGATCGAGAAGCGTTACGGCGGCGAATACGTCCCCTCGTCGCCGCGGATCTACAAGAACAAGGCCAAGAACGCCCAGGAAGCGCACGAATGTATCCGCCCGACGGATATGAGCCGCGATGCCAAGGCGCTGAAGGTCACGGACGACGACCAGCGCAAGCTTTATGACCTGATCTGGAAGCGGACCCTTTCCTGCCAGATGGAAGGCGCACGGCTGGAGCGCACCACCGTCGATATCGGCTCGGACGACCAGCAGGTCGTGCTGCGCGCAACCGGCCAGGTGGTGCTGTTCGACGGCTTCATGCGCGTCTATGAGGAAGGCCGCGACGATGTGGCGGACGAGGATGACAAGCGCCTGCCGCAGATCATGGAAGGCGAGGCGATGAAGTTCGCCTCCTCGCTGGCGGCGCAGGCTGAAAAGGCCGGCAAGGACGCCTCGGTGCTGTCGGACGACGGCGCCGTGCTGGCGCTGCAGCACCACACCCAGCCGCCGCCGCGCTATACCGAGGCGACCCTGGTCAAACGGATGGAAGAGCTGGGCATCGGCCGGCCCTCCACCTATGCCTCCGTGATCACCACGATCCAGGACCGCGAATACGTCCGCAAGGACAAGAACCGCCTGTTCCCCGAGGACAAGGGCCGGATCGTCACCATCTTCCTGCTGAACTTCTTCCGCAAATATGTGGGCTACGAGTTCACCGCCGAGCTGGAAGAAGAGCTGGATGACGTGAGCGCCGGCGATCGCAACTACAAGGATCTCCTGGGCAAATTCTGGCGCGACTTCTCCGCCGCCATCGCCGAGACCTCCGAGCTTCGCATCACCGAGGTGCTGGATGTGCTGGACGACGCGCTGGCGCCGCAGCTGTACCCGCCGCGCGAAGATGGCACCGATCCGCGCACCTGCCCCAAATGCGGCCAGGGCCAGCTGCATCTCAAGACCTCGCGCACCGGCGGTTTTGTCGGCTGCGGCAACTATCCCGAATGCAACTACACCCGCCCGATTTCCGGCGAAGGCGCCGAAGGGTATGAGCGCATCCTGGGTGAGGATGATGGCGACGAGATCCACCTGAAATCCGGGCGCTTCGGGCCTTACGTGCAGCGCGGCGAAGCCACGCCCGAGAACAAGAAGCCGCCGCGCTCCTCGCTGCCCAAGCAGGGCAAGGACTTCCTGCCGGGCTGGGGTCCCAATGAGATCACCCTGGAGCAGGCCCTGACCCTTCTGACCCTGCCGCGCGAAATCGGCCAGCATCCCGACGGCGGTGTAATTCAGTCCAATCTGGGACGGTTCGGCCCCTACATCGCGCATCAGCTGCCCGATGAGGAAAAGCCTGTTTACGTGAACCTCAAGGAAACGCTGGACGTCTTCGAAATCGGCATGAACCGTGCGGTGGAAATGCTGGCAGAGAAACGCGCCAACCCGGGCCGCCGCGGCAGCCGGGCCGCCGCCAAGCCGCTGAAGGAGCTGGGCGAGCACCCCGAGAGCGGCGGTGCGGTCAACATCATGGACGGGCGTTACGGGCCTTACGTCAAATGGGAGAAGGTGAACGCCACCCTGCCCAAGGACGTGGAGCCCAAGGACGTGACCATGGAGATGGCGGTCGAGCTGATTTCCGAAAAAGCGTCCAAGGGCGGCAAGAAAAAAACCGCCGCCAAGAAACCTGCGGCCAAGAAGAAGGCCGCCCCGAAAAAGGCCTCCGCCAAGGATTGAGGCCGGCAAGGCGGCTGCGGGCGGGGCTCTCCCGCCGGCTCTGGGCGCACTTCCATGCGCCCTCCCCGTTGGGCCCGGCGCCGCTGACGCGGCGCGCCCGCGCCTCAAACTTCCGTTGTGCAGCGGGTCAAGGGCGGCGCAGCCGCCGCGGTAGCGGCTTGCCCTTGAGGCGCTGCACAACAAGGACACACTGACAAACGCCCTTGAAGGGCAGGCCTGCCCTTCAAGGGCTTCTCATCAAGCCCTTCGCCGCCGCGCAGCGGCGCCACGCCCAAGCCTGATGGCGGATTTGCCGCAGGCAATTGCGCCGGGAAGGCGCGGGAGCGCTCCAGTGCACGGCAATCCCCTCCGTAGAAATACGCGTTTCTCTCAGTATCGTTGACTTGTGCCCGCCCCGGCGTCAGAACCTCTGTCAAACGGTAGTTGTTGGGAGAGCTCCATGAAAAAGGTTTACGCCAACG
This sequence comes from Leisingera coralii, assembly GCF_049056525.1. Classification (NCBI taxonomy): domain Bacteria; kingdom Pseudomonadati; phylum Pseudomonadota; class Alphaproteobacteria; order Rhodobacterales; family Roseobacteraceae; genus Leisingera; species Leisingera coralii. Next base: position 13,905 of record NZ_JBHUPT010000058.1, read on the forward strand.
CCGCCGAAGCGCTCGACGGGCTGCTTCACGACGGCATGCTGATCGCCGCGGGGGGCTTTGGCCTCTGCGGCATCCCCGAACTCCTTCTGCAGGCGATCAAGGACGCCGGCACCAAGGACCTGACGTTTGCCTCCAACAATGCCGGCGTCGACGATTTCGGCATCGGCATCCTGCTGCAGACCAAGCAGGTGAAGAAGATGATCTCCTCCTACGTGGGCGAGAACGCGGAATTCATGCGCCAGTACCTGTCGGGTGAGCTGGAGCTGGAATTCAACCCCCAAGGCACCCTGGCCGAGCGCATGCGCGCCGGCGGCTGCGGCATCCCGGGCTTCTACACCAAGACCGGTGTCGGCACCGTGATCGCCGAAGGCAAGGAGCACAAGGGCTTCAACGGCGAGACCTACATTCTGGAAGAAGGCATCTTTGCCGATCTCTCCATCGTGAAGGCCTGGAAGGCAGATGACACCGGCAACCTGATCTTCCGCAAGACCGCCCGCAACTTCAACCCGCCCGCCGCCATGTGCGGCAAGATCTGCGTGGCGGAAGTGGAGGAAATCGTGCCCCGCGGCGAGCTTGACCCCGACCAGATCCACCTGCCCGGCATCTACGTGCACCGGATTATCCAGGGCGAGCACGAGAAGCGCATCGAGCAGCGCACCACCCGCAAGCGTGAGGAGGCTTGAACCATGGCTTGGGACCGCAACCAAATGGCCGAGCGCGCCGCGCAGGAGCTGGAAGACGGCATGTATGTGAACCTCGGCATCGGCATTCCGACGCTGGTGGCGAACTACGTGGGCGACAAGGACATCACCCTGCAGTCGGAAAACGGCATGCTGGGCATGGGCCCCTTCCCCTATGAGGGCGAAGAGGATCCGGACCTGATCAACGCGGGCAAGCAGACCATCACCGAGCTGGCGCGCACCTCTTACTTCGACAGCGCCACCTCCTTCGGGATGATCCGCGGCGGCAAGATCGCGGCCGCGATCCTGGGCGCGATGGAAGTGGCCGAGAACGGCGACCTGGCCAACTGGATGATCCCCGGCAAGCTGGTCAAGGGCATGGGCGGCGCCATGGACCTGGTCGCAGGCGTGGGCCGCGTGATCGTGGTGATGGACCACACCAACAAGCATGGCGACAGCAAGGTGCTGAAGGAATGCACCCTGCCGCTGACCGGCAAGGCCGTGGTGGACCGCATCATCACCAACCTGGGCGTTCTGGACGTCGTCGATGGCGGCCTGAAGATCGTCGAGCTGGCCGAGGGTGTCAGCGAAGAGGAACTGCGCAGCTCCACCGAGGCCACCATTATCGGCTGATCACGGATCAGAGCTGACAAAAAAAGGCCCGCCGGTTTCCGGCGGGCCTCTCTCGTTCAGGTATTCTGCCAATCACGCCCCGGCGGCTACCCCCGGGCGCGGCTGGGGCCGCAGCGTGTACCAGACGGCACCTTCCGGCGGATTGACGATCTCCCACATGTAGACACGCTTGTCGTGCCAGTTGACGATCTTTTCCCGCCCGTCCTCGAACACCACCACGCAATAGCTGCCATCCTCCGGGTCGCAGCTGTCGCGGCCCAGCACGGTCACAATGACCGGATCCACCAGATGGCGCTTGAACAGGACCATGGCCTTGGTCTGCTTGCCCGAGATGTAGAGCGCCCCGGTAAACAGCGCCGCTGCCAGCAGAACAAAGCCCAAGCTGGTGAAGTTCCGGAACAGGTTGAGCTCCGCCACCTGGGGCGCAAAGGCAACGAAAACGAGCCGCCCGAAAAAACCGATGAATGCCAGCAGGGCGAACAGCATCAAGTTGCTGGAAATACCCTGAGAGCCCACGGCAATTGCCGCCGGATCAATGCCTAAATCCAATGCCTGTCTCCAATATCTTAACGCCGGAAAAAACACCGGCAGAGCTTTCAATCCCCGCACCATAGCGGCGGCGGATGGGAAGTAAAAATAACTTTCCGAAAAATGTCAGTGAATCAGAGGATTGCGCCCCGGAGCCCGGGTTAGTTCATCACCCGGAAAACACATCCGTCCGAGATCAGCTGCGGTGGTGTCAGGCACAGGCCGCGGGCGACCTGATATGCGGCCAGGACCTTAGGAACGTAATCGCGGGTTTCGGCAAAGGGGGGCACCCCCTGGTGGCTGCGCACCGATCCCTCGCCTGCATTGTATCCGGCTAGCACCAGGATCGGGTCGCCGCCGAACTCCTCCATCAGCCAATCCAGATAGCGAATGCCCCCGGAAATGTTCTGATGCGCCTCCAGGGCGTCCGTTACGCCAAACCGCGCAGCGGTATCGGGCATCAGTTGCATCAGCCCCTGGGCGCCTGCGGAGCTGACTGCATCCGCCTTGCCCGCGGATTCGACAGCTATCACTGCCAGCACCAGCGCAGGCGAAACCTGGGTGCTGGCGCTTTCGGTCAGGATCTGGACACCGCGGGCCTGGGCGATTTCCTGCATCAGCTGCAGCCGCGGCGCCGCCAGCCCCTTGGCCCCGGCCAACGCCTGCAAGGCATCGTCCAGCCGGCCCGGGCCGCTCTCCTCCACCCCGGGGGAGATCCTGTCCCAGAACCAGCCATACCGCCCGGCAGGCTTATCTGCACTCTCGGCACGCTCCGGAACCGGGGCGGCGGCCTCGATTTCCGGTTCCGGCTCGATCTGCACGGTGATGCGCTTGCCGGTGCCTGCCGCGGGCGGTTTGATCCGCTTCGCCTCGAACTGGGGGAACGGTTTCGGCGGCGCCTCCTGCCCCCAGGTTTCTAGGGGCATGGCGCAGGCCGCTAGTGCCAAAATCGCGTTACGGAATGCCAATGCTCTGCCTGCCAGTGGTTTCTGCCTGCCCAGACTCGGGAAATTTGCTGCTGAAAACCAGCTTTTGCCCCGCAGAATCTGGCGCAATCGCCATATTTCCCTAGGCCTGGCGCGGAAATGCAACGGGGCGTGGCGCTGTAACGGAAATTTAATCTCGCAAAATCAATGCAGTGCCGAATTTCTTGCCGAAAAGTAAAATTAGGGCGGCAATTTCCGGCTTTCAGCCCAAATCCTGCCACGCTGGGCTGGCTATATAAGTTCATCCAAGCCGGACAGAGGTCAAGCAGGTGAGAGAGCGGACCCTGGCGAGATGGCGGGATAAAGCAAAATCTGAGATCCTTTGGAGGGACCAAGCCATGATCAAATTCTTCAAGAACTTCCGCAAAGACGAATCCGGCGCCGTGACCGTTGACTGGGTTGTTCTGACCGCAGCTGTTGCTGCCCTGGGCGGCGTTGTCTACACCGCCATCGAATCCGGCGCTTCGGACCTGACAAGCGCTACCGGCTCTTACCTGAGCACCCAAGCTCCGAGCTAATCACCTTCACCGGTCTAACGTGACCGCGTGGCAGGCCGCCCTTCCCGGGCGGCCTGTATTTTTGCAGCCGCCCCCAGTCAGCAAATAATGCAAATTGCCATGAGCGGCACAGGATGTAAGCGAATCCAGGTGCTTCGCTTTGTGGCGTGAGAGCGTCATACTCCTGTTGTGACGCCCCAAAAACCTCGCTGAATTCTTCAGTCAATTCTTGCGGCAAGCTTAACCGCCCGGTTTTCCGGCAATAGGGCAGAAAACTCAGGATTACGCCCCATTAACGCCCCATTCATAAAGCTTAATGACCTCATACCCCGGCGGGCAGGCCAGAAGGAGAGAGCTGGCCAGATCACCCGACGGGGCAGATACAGCATTTCAGTTTCCTTTGGAGGGACCAAGCCATGATCAAATTCTTCAAGAACTTCCGCAAAGACGAATCCGGCGCCGTGACCGTTGACTGGGTTGTGCTGACCGCAGCTGTGGCCGCTCTGGGCGGGGTTGTCTACACCGCCATCGAATCCGGCGCTTCGGACCTGACAAGCGCTACCGGCTCTTACCTGAGCACCCAGGCTCCGAGCTAATCGCTGCCTGTCTTCGGATGCGGCGCCGTGCATTCCGGTGCCGCTTCCGCCCCGGAACCGTTTTGGCAGCGAGGTTCAGACTGTGAAAAAGCTACGGTTATTAATCGCAAGCGACGACGGCGCGGTTACCGTCGATTGGGTTGTTCTTTGCGCTGCAATCGTCGGGATGGCCGCAATGATTGCGGCAGCAATGGAAGATGGCGCCCTGGGCGCGGCTGAAGCGATTGCCGTCTTCATGTCCAACTGGTCGTTCGGCTGACTCGGGCAGAAATGCCCGGTTCCGGCCCATCGCCTTCCAAGCGTCCACACTGATCCGGCAGAAGCCCGGAGTTCCCGTTGCAGTTCAAATATTCCGGAAGCCGGTTCCGTCCGCGGAGTTCCGGCTCCAATTGATGAGAGGTAACACAATGCGTGCAGTTTTCGGACTTGTGCTGATTGTCGGTGTCGCCCTCGCCGGCGGTGCCGTTTATATGGCAAAAAACTATATCTCGGCCTATCAGAATGAATTGGCGCGCGAGCGCGCCGCGCGTGCCGAGGCGGTGCCGACGGTGGACGTGTTCGTCGCCACCAAACCGCTGAAATACGGCGAACGCCTGTCAAAGGACGCGGTGCGCGCCGTGCGCTGGCCGGAGAACGCCATTCCCGAGGGTGCCTTTACCGCCATGGACGCATTGTTCCCGCCGGAAACCGGCGACAAGCCGCGGGTGGTGCTGCGCGCCATGGAAAGGGACGAGGCGGTCATGGCCATCAAAGTCACTGCCCCGGGCGAGGATGCCGGAATCACCTCGCGGCTGCAGCGCGGCATGCGCGCCTTCGCGATCAAGGTCGACGTGTCCTCCGGCGTCTCGGGTTTTCTGCGCCCCGGCGACAAGGTGGACGTCTACTGGACTGGCATGATGCCCGGCGCCAGTGGCTCGCGCGGGGAAGTCACCCGGCTGATCGAAACCAACGTGGAACTGGTGGCGGTGGACCAGAGCGCCGGCGGCGACATCAATGAGGCCATCATTGCCCGCACCGTCACCGTTGCCGCCAGGCCCGAGCAGGTGGCGGCCCTGGCCCAAGCCCAGACCACAGGACGGCTGTCTCTGGCCCTGGTGGGCGCGGGCGACGACACCATTGCCTCGGTGGTCGAGGTGGACCAGCGCACGCTGCTGGGATTGGGGGCTCTGGAGGCTCCGCAAGAGGTGGAAAAGGAAAAGGTCTGCACCATCCGCACCCGCCGCGGCGCCGAAGTTGTGGAAATCCCGATCCCTTGCACCAACTAAAAAACACCTTACGGCACAGGCCGTTAACAGGTTCAGCCGCCTCTTCCCAGCGAAGGGCGGCTGTGCCGCCTGTTGCGCATGCCCCACATGGGCGCCCCCTCAGGAAAGGCTGCGAAGCCTTTGATTCTTGCAATATTTCGGGATCTGCAGCACAGTGCCCGAAACAGCGGGCAAAAAGACCCGGATTTTGAGGCGTGATCGGAAAGGCAGGTCACATGGCAATTAGACGGTTCGTGGCGGCGGCCCTGATGGGTCTATCGCTTATTGGCATGCCGCAGGCGGATGGGGCTTCGGCGCAATCTTTGCGAGTGGTGAAAAAGGGCACGGCGGCGACGCTGGATGTGCCGATGAACCGCGCGGTGGTGGTGGAAAGCGAGATGCCTTTTGCCGAGCTCAGCATCGCCAACCCCAGCATTGCAGATATCTCCTCGCTGTCCGACAGCACCATTTATGTTCTGGGCAAATCGCCGGGCCTGACAACGCTGACACTGCTCGACGGCTCCGGCCGTCTGATCACAAATGTCGAGGTGCGGGTCGCGGCCGATGTCACCGAATTCAAGCAGCGCCTGCGCCAGATCCTGCCCAACGAGCAGATCGAAGTGCGCACCGCCAACGACGGCATCGTGCTGTCCGGCACCGTGTCCAGCTCGGCACGGCTGCAGCGGGCGCTGGACCTGGCTGAGCGCTATGCCCCGGAGCGGGTCAGCAACCTGATGTCGGTGGGCGGTGTGCAGCAGGTGATGCTCAAGGTCCGCTTTGCCGAAATGCAGCGCTCGGTCTCGAAATCGCTGAGCGCCTCGCTGGGCTTCAACGGCGGCACCGGCAACGGCCGCACCGGCGGCTACAACACCCTGAACACATCCGGTGCCCTGGCCAACTCGCTGGCGGGCAACATCCCGGCCGCCAATGAAAACACCGGCGCCTTCCTGTTCGGCTTCAACGCGGGCTCGGTCCAGGTCAGCCTGCTGCTGGAAGCGCTGGAGCAGAAGGGCGTTGTTCGCACCCTGGCCGAACCCAACCTCTCTGCCCTTTCGGGACAAGAGGCGAAATTCCTGGCCGGCGGCGAATACCCGGTTCCTGTGGCGCAGGAAGACGGCGTCATCACCATTGAATTCAAACCCTTCGGGATCGAGCTGAACTTCATCCCGCGAGTGGTCGACGGCGACCTTATCAATCTCGAACTAAACGCCGCTGTCTCCGCCATTGACCCGACCAACTCGCTGGAACTCAGCGGCCTGACCATCGACGCCTTCTCCCGCCGGGAGACCTCCACCACCGTGGAAATGCGCGACGGCGAAAGCTTTGCCATTGCCGGCCTGATCCGCGACGAGTTCCTTGACAACTCCTCGCAGCTGCCCTGGCTTGGCGACGTGCCGGTGCTGGGCGCGCTGTTCCGCAGCGCCGACTACCAGCGCGAGCAGACCGAGCTGGTGATCATCGTCAGCGCCCACCTGGTCACCCCGACTCGCGGCGAGGCACTGACTCTGCCCACTGACCGGGTGGCGCCGCCGAGCGAAAAGGATCTGTTCCTGTTCGGACGCACGTCCCGTGACCGGGCCGGGCCCGCCGCCGAGGTGGCCAAGCAGGACTTCAACGGCTCTTACGGCTACGTGCTGGATTGATAGGGAGTGGCACAGATGATCAGAACCGCTGCAATTCTCGGCCTTCTCCTGACCGCAGCCGCCTGCGAGCGGGAAGCCGGGCGCGAGCTGAACCGCAGGGGAGCCTTTGGCGAGGCCACCCTCAACAACGCGGCGGTGATGAGCGGCGAGCGCAGCTTTGCCATCCAGCTGGCCAGCCGGTTCGCCAAGGAAGTGCCCACCACCATTAACTTCGACTTTGACAGCGCCCGGCTGGACGAAACCGCGCGCGCGGTGCTGGACCAGCAGGCGCATTGGATCAAGCAGTTCCCCGAGGTGCGCTTCCGCGTCTTCGGCCACACCGATGCGGTGGGCAGCAACGCCTACAACCGCGCGCTTGGCCTGCGCCGGGCCCGGGCCGCGGTGAATTACCTGGTTTCCCGCGGCATCAGCCGCAGCCGTCTGGAAGCGGTGATCTCGCACGGCGAGACCCAGCCGCTGATTCCGACGCCGGAGCGCGAGCGCCGCAACCGCCGCACCGTGACCGAGGTGAGCGGCTTCCTCAAGCGCCACCCGACGGTGCTGGACGGCAAATATGCCCAGATCATCTACCGCGAGTATCTGGAAAGCGCGATTCCGGGCACCACCCTCACCCAGCAGAAGTCTCTGGAGCGCACGCTGCAATAAGCTGTAGCGCGTCGCCGGGACGGTTACGAAGTAGTAACAATTCCCCAGATTTGGGGATTTTTGGCCCCAATATCGCCTAGATTGCCACCGACATTGTTTCCAAGAGGCGGACTGTGCCCATGGCCCGGTTCCGCCCATGTGAACAAGGATGATGGCGATGAGCAGCGGTATGCCGCAAACAGAGACACCTGCAATTGTTGCCTGCACGATCAGCCGCGATGTGCAGAACTTCGACCTCCTGATCGAAGACATGGAAGCTTCATTGGGAGAGGCCTGGGGCGACCTGGGCTTTACCGAGGCGCTGGCCTTCTTCGGTCAGACCGAGGCGGAGCCGCTGCAGTTCGTCGCTCTGGCCATCGACAGCGCCGACGAGGGGGATCTGCCGCTGATGGGCGAGATCATCACCCAGGCCAAGGCCCGCGGCATCAAGGTGATTCTGATTGCCGAGGACGTGACCCCGGCCGCGCTGCACACGCTGCTGCGCCAGGGTGCGGATGAGTTTGTCCCCTACCCGCTGCCCGAGCAGGAACTGCAGGCGGCCATCGAACGGCTGCAGGCGCCGCCCCCGGCAGTGGAGCAGAATCCGCACCAGCTGCAATCCGGCAGCCAGCGCGAAGGCGCGGTGATCGTCTGCCACGGGCTGGCCGGCGGCACCGGCTCGACCACCATGGCCGTGAACCTGGCCTGGGAGCTTGCCGCGCTCAGCGAGCGGGACGAGCCGAGCGTCTGCCTGCTGGATCTGGACCTGCAGCACGGCTCGGTCTCCACCTACCTGGACCTGCCCCGCCGCGAGGTTGTGATGGAAATGCTCAGCGAATCCGAGAGCATGGACGAGGACCTGTTCGGCCAGGCGCTTCTGCCGTTCCAGGAGAAGCTGCAGGTGCTGACCGCACCGTCGGAGCTGGTGCCGCTGGACCTGCTGTCGCCCGAGGACATCACCCGGGTGATCGAGATGGCGCGCAGCCACTTCGACTTTGTCGTGATCGACGTGCCGCACACGCTGGTGCAGTGGTCCGAGACCGTGCTGAGCATGGCCCATGTCTATTTTGCCCTGATCGAACTGGACATGCGCTCGGCTCAGAACGCGCTGCGCATGAAACGGGCGCTGCAGTCGGAGGACCTGCCCTTCGAAAAGCTGCGCTTTGCCCTGAACCGGGCGCCGAAATTCACCGATCTTGCCGGCAAAAGCCGGGTCAAGCGGATGGCCGAATCCCTGAGCATCTCGATCGACCTGCAACTGCCCGACGGCGGCAAGCAGGTGCTGCAGAGCTGCGACCACGGGCTGCCGCTCGCCATTTCGGCAGCGAAGAATCCCTTGCGCAAGGAAATCGCCAAGCTCGCGGCCTCGCTGCATGAGCTGGGCCGGAGTGAAGCAGAAGCCGCCTGAGCGGCCTGAATTGGGGGTGAGTTGATGTTTTCCAAGTACAAGAAGCAAGCTGCGAAGCCGGCCGCTCCGGCACCGGAACCGGTTGCAGCGCCAGCGGCCGCAGCAACGCCTGCCGCCAGCCTGCGCCGGCCAGTCCAGCGCAAGGCGGCTGAGGCGCAGCCGATGGACAAGGAGCGCAAGCGCAAGGAGCGTTTGGGCGAGATCAAGATCCAGCTGCACCGGGATCTTCTGGAAAACCTGAACCTGGCCGCTCTGGAACGCGCGGGCGAAGCGGAGCTTCGATCCGAAATTGCCACCATCGCCACCGAGATCCTGGCTGAGAAAAGCATCGTCCTGAACCGCGAGGACCGGCAGCAACTCAACAAGGAGCTGTATGACGAGGTCACAGGCCTGGGCCCCCTGGAGGCGCTGCTGCAGGACGAAACCGTCAGCGATATCCTCGTGAACGGCCCGCATCAGATCTTTGTCGAGCGCAGCGGCAAGCTGCAGCTCTCCGACATCACCTTCAAGGATGAGAAGCACCTGATGCGGATCATCGACAAGATCGTCTCCGCCGTGGGGCGCCGGGTCGATGAATCCAACCCCTATGTGGACGCCCGCCTGGCCGACGGCTCGCGCTTCAACGCGATGGTGCCGCCGATTGCGGTGGACGGCTCGCTGGTTTCGATCCGGAAGTTCAAAAAAGACAAGCTGGGCATCGACGATCTGGTGCAGTTTGGCGCCTTCACCGAGGAAATGGCTGCATATCTGCAAGCCGCAGTGTCGACCCGCCTGAACGTGATCGTTTCCGGCGGTACCGGTTCGGGCAAAACCACCACGCTGAACGCGCTGTCGTCCTTCATCGACAACGCCGAGCGCATCCTGACGATCGAGGATACCGCGGAACTGCAGCTGCAGCAGACCCATGTGGGCCGGATGGAAAGCCGCCCGCCCAACGTCGAAGGCAAGGGTGAGGTTTCCCCGCGCGACTGTCTGAAAAACGCGCTGCGGATGCGCCCCGACCGCATCATCGTCGGCGAGACCCGCGGCGAGGAAGTGATCGACATGCTGCAGGCGATGAACACCGGCCATGACGGCTCAATGACCACGATCCACGCCAACTCCGCCCGCGACGGCATCTCGCGTCTGGAAAACATGATCGCGATGGCCGGGATCGAAATGCCGATCAAGGCGGTGCGAAGCCAGATTGCGTCAGCTGTGAACCTGATCGTTCAGGCCTCCCGCCTGCAGGACGGCTCGCGCCGGATGACCTCGATCACCGAGATCACCGGCATGGAGGGCGACGTGATCTCGATGCAGGAAATCTTCCGCTTCCAGCGCGTCGGGCTGACGCCGGACAACAAGATCATCGGCCATTTCACCGCTACCGGCGTGCGCAGCCACTATTCCGAGCGCTTCCGCCTGTGGGGGTTCGACCTGCCGCCCTCGATCTATGAACCCACCGTGATGGAGAAGCGCTGATGGAACTGAGTGCCGAGCCGCTTATCTACGGCCTGATCTTCTTTGGCGTTCTGGCCCTGGTCGAAGGCCTGTACCTGTTCACCTTCGGCAAATCCATCAGCCTCAACAGCCGTGTCAACCGCCGGCTGGAGATGCTGGAGAAGGGCAGCAACCGCGAGCAGGTGCTGGAGCAGCTGCGCAAGGAGCTGGGTCAGCACGCAAGATCGCAGTCGATCCCGCTGTATTCCCTGCTGTCAGAACGGGCACAAAAGGCCGCCATTGCCTTTTCCCCCAAGCAGCTGATCCTGATCATGGCCGGCTTGGCAGCAATTGCCTTTGTCGGCCTCAGCATCGGCACCTCCGCCCCCCTGCCCGTCCGGGTTCTGGGGTCTGTCATCACCGGCGTCGGCGCGGTGTTCTTCTGGGTCAACAAGAAGGCCGCAAAGCGGATGGCGATGATCGAGGAGCAGCTGCCGGACGCGGTGGAGCTGATGGTGCGGTCCCTGCGCGTCGGGCATCCGTTTTCCTCTGCCGTGCAGATCGTTGCCAATGAGGTCGAGGACCCGCTGGCCACCGAATTCGGCATCATCGCCGACGAATGCGCCTATGGCCGCGATGTGGGCGAGGCGCTCAAGGAAATGGCCGAGCGGCTGGATATGCAGGACATGCGTTTCCTGGCTGTTGCGGTCACCATCCAGCAGCAGTCGGGCGGCAACCTGGCCGAAGTGCTGGCAGGCCTTGCCAAGGTGATCCGTGCCCGCTTCCGCCTGTTCCGCCGCGTGAAGGCGATCACAGCCGAGGCGCAATGGTCGGGCAAGTTCCTGTCGGGCTTCCCGCTGTTCTGCCTGGTCGGCATCCTGGTCAAGGACCCCAACTATTATGACAACGTGCTGGACCACCCCTGGTTCATCCCCGCCTGTTTCGCAGTGGGCGTGATGCTGACGGCAAACCTGTTTGTCATGCGCATGCTGACCAACATCAAAGTCTGAGGAGGCGGCCGTGGATTTTCTGACCGGTATTAACGACTACCTGACATCGCAGTTCGGCGAATTCGGCCCGCTCCTGGCGCTTGGCATTGCCGGCCTGTTCATGATCCTTCTGGCGGTTCCGCTGCTGCTGAACCAGCCCGAGGATCCGCTGAAGAAGCTGCAGAAGAACATCAAGCCGGAAACCCGCAACGACCCGAAGAAGGAGCGCCTGCGCCAGGCCAACCGCAACGAGCAGCTGCAGAAGTTCGCGGGTTTCCTGGAACCGCAGAACGCCGACGAGCTGTCGGCGATGGAGCTGAAGCTGCGCCAGGCAGGCTACCACTCCAAGGACTCGGTGCGCCTGTTCCACTTCGCCCAGTTTGCCCTCGGCCTGCTGGGGCTGCTGGCCGGGCTGTTCTTTGTCTACGTGCTGAAGGCCGACATCGACTATGACGGCCAGCAGATGGCGATCCGCATCATCGGGCCGGGCGCGGCCGGATACTTGCTTCCGAAATACTGGATCACCCGCCGCATCGAAGAGCGCAAGCAGAAGATCACCGAAGGTTTCCCCGATGCGCTGGACATGATGCTGGTCTGCGTCGAGGCCGGCCAGTCTCTGGATCAGGCAATTGTCCGAGTCGCCAAGGAGCTTCATGCCTCCTACCCTGATCTGGCCGAGGAATTCGAGGTCGTCGCCTACGAGATGAAGGCGGGCAAGGAAAAGGACAAGGTGCTGCGCGACATGGGCACCCGCTGCGGAGTGCAGGACGTCTCCTCCTTCGTGACCGTGATGATCCAGTCCGCCAGCTTCGGCACCTCGATCGCCGATGCCCTGCGTGTTTATGCAGGCGAAATGCGTGACAAACGCGTAATGCGCGCCGAAGAAGCCGCAAACAAGTTGCCCGTGAAGATGACCCTTGCCACAATGGGCCTGACGGTCCCGCCGCTGCTGATCATTCTGGTTGGCCCGTCGATACAGGGCATCATGAATATGGGCAACACAGGCAACTGAACATGACATCAAAAGGACGGGCTGCGCCTGCCCGCCTCTGCCGCGCTCTTGCCGCCGCCAGCGTCCTCGCGCTGGCGGCGGCATGCGCGCCAGGCGGTCTGAAACAGGACAAGGGCAGCCCCTGGACGCCGGGCGCCGATCACCGCAAGACCGCCGAGGACGGCTTGCTGGTCGGGCACCGGCTGATGGCCGCAGGCGAGCACGAGCTGGCATTGGAAGCCTTTACCCGCGCCGCGCTCGACCAGGGTCTGACGGCCGAAGTGCTGTCCGGCATGGGCTCGGCCAAGCTGGGCCTCAGGCGGCTGGGCCAGGCAGAGGAGCTCTTGCGCCATGCGGTGGATGCCGACCCGGCCTGGCCCGAGCCGATGAACAACCTGGGCGTCGTGCTTATGGAACAGGGCAAAACTGCCGAAGCCGTGCAGGTGTTCCAGCGGGCCTATGCGCTGGACAATGGCGAAAGTGACGCAATCCGCGATAATTTACGCTTGGCACTCGCCAAAATTGATAAACCCACGCATACTGAGTCTCAAAATCAAGATTATAATCTGGTGCGGCAGGGCGGAGGCAGCTACCTGATTCGCTCAGCACCATGACAGAAGCAGAGCAGTAAAAGGACGCACCAATGCGCCAGCAGTTTTTCCTATCCGCTTGTCTGGCAGGGGCGCTGGTCTTGTCGGCCTGCGCAGAGAAAGACGATGACACCGTGGAACGGGCCTTTCAGGAAGTGAATGTCATCGACGAGAGCAATCTCAACGATGTCATGCTGACCGTGGCCGACCCGAATGAGGCGGTGGTCCATTTCCAGCGGACACTGAAGAACAATCCGGACCGGATCGAGCTGCAACGTGGCCTGGCCTATTCGCTGATCCGTGCCAAGCGCACCACCGAGGGCACCACTGCCTGGAAAAAGGTGGTGTCGATGAAAGGTGCCAGCAGCGAGGACCGAGTGCAGCTGGCAGGCGCCTTGGTGCGCAGCGGCGAATGGGACGAGGCCAAGGCCATGCTGGACACCGTGCCGCCTACCCATGAGACCTATGAGCGCTACCGGCTCGAGGCCATTGTGGCCGATGCGGACAAGGACTGGAAACGCGCGGACAGCTTCTATGACATCGCCATCGGGCTGACCACCAAGCCGGCCAAGGTGATGAACAACTGGGGTTATTCCAAGCTGACCCGCGGTGATTTCGCCGGTGCCGAGCGTCTGTTTGGCGAGGCGATCCGCCAGGACCAGACCCTGTTCACCGCCAAGAACAACCTGGTGCTGGCCCGTGGCGCACAGCGCAATTACACCGTGCCGGTGATCCCGCTGGGCCAGACCGAACGCGCTTTGCTGCTGCACACGCTGGCGCTGTCTGCGGTCAAGCAGGGTGACGTTAAAGTCGGCGAGAACCTGCTGCGCGAAGCGATCGACACCCATCCGCAGCATTTCGAGGAAGCCTCGCGCTCGCTGGCGGCGCTGGAAAACGGCTGACCCATGCAGTTCACGGCCCACGCCGCCCAGTGGTTCCTGCCTTTCGTGCTGCCGCTGTGCTACACGGTGGCGCTGACCGACCTGCGCGGCATGCGCATTCCCAATTGGGCGGTTGATGTGCTGGCGGTAACCTATGTGGCCGTGGGAGTGCTGGTAATGCCATCTTGGGCAGATTACGGCTGGCACCTGCTGCATTTGCCGGTCGGGATCGGCTTGGGCTTCCTGTTCTACTCCGCTGGCGCCGTCGGCGCCGGCGATGCCAAGTTTGCCGGTGCCGCCGCACCCTTCTTCGCGCTTGGCGATTTGCGGCTCTTGATGATCATCTTTGCCGCCACCCTGCTGGCAGGCTTCACCGCCCACCGGATCGCCAAATACACCCCACTGCGCCAGCTGGCACCGCATTGGCAAAGCTGGGAAACCGGCAAGAGCTTTCCCATGGGGCTCTGCCTTGGCGGGACCTTGGCGATCTACCTGATCCTGGCCGCCCTGTTTGGCAGCTGAACCGGGCTGTTCCCTAAAACTGTCCCCGATTTCCCGCCGCCTCCGCGGAATTGCTGCACCCCTGCCCCGCTGTTGCCACAGTCCTGAATAGTCTGTTTCCAAGACAGCCCCGGATTGGGGCGCAAAGTGGATTTCAGGGACAGGCACCGCCATGAACATGCAGAACCTCGCCGTGATGGCCCCTCCCGCCCCCAAGGGGCTGGAGCAGATGCAGCTGCCGCTGGTGATGATGCGGGACATCCTGCTCAAGACCATCTTTCGCAAGAACGTGGAAACGGTGACCGAGATTGCCCAGGCGATCTGCCTGCCAGGCTCCGTCACCCAGGAGCTGGTGGACCTCGCCCGCGAGCAGAAGCTCTTGGAGGCGACCGGCACGCTGAACGCAAACAGCGGCAACGAGATGGGCTACCAGCTGACCGATGCGGGCAAGGCGCGGGCGCTGGATGCGCTCAGCCAGTCGGAATATTTCGGCGCCATGCCGGTGCCGCTGGCGGTCTACCGCGAGCAGGTCAAGCGCCAGTCGATCCGCAACATCCAGGTAACCCGCGACCAGCTGACCAATGCCATGGGGCATCTGGTGCTGCCCAACAGCCTGCTGGATCACCTCGGCCCCGCCGTCAGCGCCGGCCGCTCGATCCTGATGTACGGCCCGCCGGGCAACGGTAAATCCTCGATCTCCAACGGCATCCGCGATGCGCTGGGGGATCACGTCTATGTGCCGCGCGCCATCGAATACGCAGGCCAGGTGATCACTGTCTATGACCCGATCGTGCACACCGCGGTCGAGCAGGAGCCGGAAGACCCAAACGCCCTGCGCCGCCGCCGCCGCTTTGACGAGCGTTACGTGATGTGCGAGCGCCCCACCGTGATCACCGGCGGCGAACTGTCGCTGGACATGCTGGACCTGGTCTACAACCCGACCGCGCGCACCTATCAGGCGCCGCTGCAGCTGAAATCCACCGGCGGCATCTTCATCGTCGACGACCTTGGCCGCCAGGCGGAGCCGCCGCAGTCCCTGGTCAACCGCTGGATCGTGCCGCTGGAGGAAAGCAAGGATATCCTGGCACTGCAATCGGGCGAGAAATTCGAAGTGCCTTTCGATACGCTGGTGATCTTCTCCACCAACTTCCATCCGAATGAGATCTTCGACCAAGCGGCCCTGCGCCGGATCTTCTTCAAGATCAAGATCGACGGGCCGAACCAGGAAAACTTCCTCAAGATCTTTGCCATGGTGGCCCGCAAGAAGGGCATGCCGCTGGACGAGGCCGCGCTGGTGCATCTGCTGAAGAAGAAATACCCGACGATCAACAACATCTACGCCAACTACCAGCCGGTGTTCCTGATCGACCAGATGATCTCCATCTGCGAATTCGAGGGCATCCCCTACCAGATGTCGCCGGAGCTGATCGACCGCGCCTGGGCCAACATGTTCGTCAAGGACGAGCACATCGTGAAGTGATGCGAAAAGGGCGGGATCATTCCCGCCCTTCCGCTGACCGCAGTCAGAACTTGCCGTTCTCGTGTGCCATCTCTGCCGGGATGGGGCTGACGGTATCCCAGTGTTCTACAATTTTGCCGTCCTCGACCCGGAACAGGTCGAAGAACGCCATTGGCGTCGCGCCCAGGCTGCCCTCAGAGGCTGCAAAGACAAAGTTCCCCTCGGCCACAACAATCGGCGTGCTGGTATAGGCAAGCGCCTGACCTGTCTCCGCCAAGTGCTGCAGCATTCCGCCAAGGGCCTCCAGCCCGTCGCCGATATTCGGGTTGTGCTGCAGGTAGGTCTCTGTCGAGACATAGCTGGTGATGTTCTCCGGCGCCTTGCCGTGCAGCACGTCAGTCACAAAGCCCTGCACCAGCGCCTTATTTTCCGCGGTCTTGTCCAGGTCTGTGATCTCCGCCGTGCCGTCGGTCAATGTGCGGCCCGAGGCGTTCGGCGCGGCGGGCGGCTGCAGGTTGTCCCAGTGCTCGGCAACCTTCCCGTCCTCGACCCGGAACACGTCAAAGGCCACCAGCGTCTCCGCGCCAAAGGCCTGCGCGTTTTCATAGGTGCTGTGCAGCACCACCATGTCGCCTTCGGCAATCACCCGGTGCACATCCACCGTGATGCCGCTTTCCTCAAGCGCCGGAATGAAACCCAGAATGGGCGCCGCCCCGGTCGGGACCATCGGGTTGTGCTGGATATACCCCGGCGCCAGCAGCTGCTCCGCCGCCTCCGGGTCAAACGAGGTGAAGATCGCCGCTACGGCATTCAGAACGAGTTCCTTGGCACTCATCGGATGTCCTTTCGAATCGCGTTGTCGTGACACCCCAATGTGGTATTCCTTCTGCACCAGATATCAATTACGCACTATTTAGGAACCAGGTATGCTTCCAGTAACCGCCCTGACAAAAGAACAAGCTGAGGACTGCCCGATCCGGCAGGTCCTGTCACAGGTGACCGGCAAATGGCAGATGCTGATCGTTCTGGTGCTGGAGGACGGCGCGCTGCGGTTCGGCGCCCTGCGGCGCACCATCGGCGATGTGACCCAGCGGGTGCTGACCGAAAACCTGCGCAAGCTGGAGCGCGACGGCTATATCACCCGCAGCGTCGATCCCGGCCCGCCTGTGGCTGTTTCCTATGCGCTTACCCCCTTGGGGCAAGAACTGCTGGAACACATGAAAACCCTCACCATCTGGGCCGCCGGGCGGCATCAGCAGGTGCTGGACTCCCGCAGCGCCTATGACAGCAAATGACGTTGCAATGAGCTGCAAAGCCTCCCAGATTTCACAGGATGAGTGACACCGCCCCTGCCCTGCCTGAAGCGATTGAAAACTGGTTCGCCGCCCGCGGCTGGACCATCCACCCGCATCAGCACGCCATGCTGGCACGCGCGGCGGACCCGTGCACCCTGATGATCGCCCCCACCGGTGGCGGCAAAACAATGGCCGGCTTCCTGCCGACCCTGGCGGAACTGGCAGATGGCAGCCATGAGGGCCTGCACACGCTCTACATCTCCCCGCTCAAGGCGCTGGCCGCCGACATCAAGCGTAACCTGCGCACGCCGGTTGAGGAAATCGGCCTGCCCATCCGCATCGACGACCGCACCGGCGACACGCCCGCCTCCCGCAAAAAACGCCAGCGCGCCGACCCGCCGCACATTCTGCTGACAACACCCGAAAGCCTCGCCTTGCTCACCTCCTACGAGGACGCCGCGCGCACCTTCAAGGGCCTGAAACGGGTGGTCGTGGACGAGATCCACGCCCTCGCCGAAAGCAAGCGCGGCGACCAGCTGATGCTTGCGCTGGCCCGGTTGCAGACCCTCTGCCCGGATCTGCGCCGGGTAGGGCTCTCGGCCACTGTGGACGACCCGCAGGCCATCGCCAGCTACCTCGCCCGCCACCCGGACCCCTGCGATATCGTGCTGGCCGATCCCGGCCCGGCGCCGGACATCCGGATGCTGGAAACCGAAGAAGCCCCGCCCTGGGCGGGCGGCGGCGCGGCCTATGCCATCCCGGCGGTGATGGAGCAGATCAAGGCGCACAGGACCACGCTGATCTTCCACAACACCCGCGCCCAGGCAGAGATCTTCTTTCACAACCTCTGGCTCGCCAATGACGACGCCCTGCCCATCGGCATCCACCACGGCTCGCTCGACCGGGTCCAGCGCGAGCGGGTCGAGGCGGCAATGGTCCGGGGCGAACTGCGCGCCATCGTCTGCACCGGCTCCTTGGACCTCGGCATCGACTGGGGCGATGTGGACCTGGTGATCCAGATCGGAGCGCCCAAGAACGTGAAACGCCTGGTGCAGCGCATCGGCCGCGCCAACCACCGCTACAACGCGCCGTCCAAGGCGCTGCTGGTGCCCGCCAACCGGTTCGAGGTGGTCGAATGCCGCGCCGCGCTGGAGGCCGTGCGTACAGGCGACCTGGATGGCGAGCCGCGCGGTGCAGGCCCCCGCGACGTGCTCTGCCAGCACATCCTAATCGCCGCCTGCGCAGGTCCTTTTGAGGCTGATGACCTCTATGCCGAGATGACCCAGGCCGGTGCCTACGCCGCCCTCAGCCGCGCCGCATTCGATGCCTGCCTCGATTTCTGCGCCAGCGGCGGCTACGCGCTGAAGGCCTACGACCAATGGCAGCGCCTGCTGCAACGCCCGGACGGCAGATGGCAGCTTCGCGACCCGCGCGCCGCCGCCCGCATCCGCATGAACCTCGGCACGATCCAGGACACCGACCTGGTGAAGGTCCGCCTGAAACGCAGCCGCGGCGGCAAGCCGCTGGGCGAGATCGAGGAGGCCTTTGCCGCTACCCTCACCCCCGGCGATACCTTCCTGATCGGCGGCCAGACCGTCCGTTACGAAGGCCTGCGGGAAATGACCGTCGAGGTCAGCCGCAACCCGGGGAGAAAACCCAAGATCGCCGTGTTCTCCGGCACCAAATTCGCCACTTCCACCCAGCTCAGCTCCCGCATCCTCGCGATGTTCAAACAGGCCAGCTGGCCCAACCTGCCGCGCCACACCGCCGATTGGCTGGAGCTTCAGCGCGAGGTCTCCGAGCTGCCCCGCGCGGGTTCCCTGCTGATCGAAAGCTTCCCCCATGACGGGCGCCAGCACGCTTGTGTTTACGGCTTCGCAGGCCGCAATGCCCAGCAGACCCTTGGCCTCCTGCTGACCAAACGGATGGAGGAACTCGGCCTCGATCCCCTCGGCTTTGTTGCCACCGATTACGCGACGCTGATCTGGGGGCTGGAGGAGCTCACAGACCCGGCGCCGCTGTTCGACATCCATGCCCTGCGCGACGGGCTGGAGGGCTGGCTGGCCGGCAATGCGGTGATGAAGCGCGCTTTCCGCGGTGCCGCCACAATCGCCGGGCTGATCGAGCGCAACACGCCGGGGCAGCGCAAGAACGGTCGGCAGGCGACATTCTCCTCCGACATCCTCTATGACACACTCCGCAAGTATGATCCGGACCACCTGCTGATGGATATCACCCGCGAGGAGGCCCTGCGCGGGCTGGTGGATTTCGGGCGGATCGAGGAGATGATGACACGGATAGACGGCCGTATCACCCTCAGGCGGCTGGACCGCATCTCTCCCCTCGCTGCACCGCTGCTGCTGGAAGTTGGCAAGGTCCCGGTCAAAGGCGCCGCCGAGGAAAAGCTGCTTCAGCGGGAAACGGAAGCCCTGATGCGGCAATCCGGGCTCAGCGGACTGCCGCAATAACTCTTGCCAACGCTGCTGGTCCGGCTAGGAACGCATCATGAACGGTTTCGATTTCACTCTGGCGGGCGCCCGCCTCACCGCTCTTGGCTCCGGGGCTCTCTGGTGGCAGGACCAGCGCACCCTGTGCGTCTCGGACCTGCATCTGGGCAAAGCCGAACGCCACGCGCGGCGCGGCGGCAGCGCCCTGCCGCCATATGAGACGCGGGACACGCTGGACCGGCTCGAAGCCGCCCTGGACGCGACCTGCGCTGAAACGCTCATCTGCCTCGGCGACAGTTTCGACGATGACGCAGCCTGCCGCGCGCTCCCCGGAGCAGAGCAGACCCGGATCGCCCGCCTGATGCAAAACCGCCGATGGATTTGGATCGAGGGAAACCACGACCCTGCCCCGCCGGTCCTTGGCGGCGAGCACCGGGCGGAGCTGACACTGGGTCCCCTTACCTTCCGCCATATTGCCGATCCGCAGGAAAGCGCCGAAATCTCCGGCCACTACCACCCCAAGGCGCGGATCCGCGGCACCTCCCGCCCCTGCTTTCTCCTCGACCGGGACCGCCTGATCCTGCCTGCCTTTGGCACCTATACCGGGGGCCTGCGCAGCAGCGATTCTGCCTTTGCCCGCCTCATGGCCCAGGATGCCCTGGCCATCCTCACCGGGCCAAAACCGCTGCCGGTGCCGATGCCGCGCTGACCAGGTAAGTGGCGCAGCGTCATCTGCGCAAGCTGCCGGCGCTGCTCTATGCTGCGTGCAGACCAGCAGAAGGATCCCGCAATGGAAGACCGCATCCGCAGCAGTTTCGGCAAGCAAAGCATGATGCAGACCCTCGGCGCCGAAGTCGAAAGAGTGGCGCCAGGTGAAGTAGTGATCTCCGCCCCCATCCTGCCCGGCAGCCGCCAGCAGCATGATGTGGCCCATGCCGCCCTCAGCTTTGCCATCGGCGACACGGCCGCGGGTTATGCGGCGCTCACGAGGATGCCTGAAGACTGCGAAGTGATGACGGCAGAGATGAAGATCAACCTGCTGGCCCCCGGCGCCGGAGAGATCCTGCGCGCCACCGGCAAGGTCATCAAACCAGGCCGCCGCCTGGTCATCGTAACGGCAGAGGTACACGCTGTGACAGGACATGAGGAAAAGCTGGTCGCAATCCTGCAAGGCACCATGGTGCCGGTCTCTTCCTGAACCGTTCTCTCATCTTTCCAAAAGGGCTCCGCCCGTTCGCGGGGGAAACGCTCCACTGGAGCGTTTCCAGGAACCCCGCTCACCCCGC